>CALCEX010000064.1 GCA_937900325.1 uncultured Clostridia bacterium
TCATTTCAGCCCTCTCCTTGTTGGAAAGCGAAACGTCGTTTTTTGTGCGCGTCATAACTACCGTAGCGCCTGCGTTCTGAAGCAGCGGCATCAGTTTTGCGGACACGGCAAGATCCACCTCGTATTCGTTGATGCCGGAACGGACTCCTGTGCCGCCCCTGGTCATGCGATCCTTGGTGGTTTTCTCGTCATCCGGAGATATCTGCTCCTGGCCGTTATCCGCTTTGAGCTGATGGCCGGGATCTATACCTATGATGACATCCCTGAGCGGCTGTTCAGGAGTATCCACGGCCTGAGAAACAGTCATATCCACATTTTCAGAGCGCGCGTTGCTGCCGGTCACAGGCGCGGCAAAGACAGCGCCAAAGCTCATCAGCGCCATACCGCAAAGCAGTAATGCAATTGTCCTTTTTGTCAATGCCGTCATATTTCGCACCTGTTGTCAAAAATACACCTAAAAGGTACTTTTCTATTGTACACCCAAGTTCGCACTTTTCAACCCCGGATACCTTAAACAAATTGTTAATAATACCTGACTTTTTTAGTGCGTTTTCTCAAAGGCAAGCTTTCCTCCTCTGGATTTCGCTTTTACTTTGTCTCCGAGCCGTATCTTCCCCGACAGCAGTTCCTCGCTCAGGCTGTCCTCCACCTGATGCTGTATCGCCCTTCTGAGCGGCCGCGCTCCATATACCGGATCAAAGCCGTCCCGGGAAAGCTGCTCTACGGCGCCCTCCGAAAACGTCAGATCTATACCACGCTCACGAAGCCTGCCGGCCACGCCCCTGAGCATAAGGCGAACTATCTTTACCGCCTGATCCTGCTCCAGCGGGTGGAACACGATCATCTCGTCTATCCTGTTCAGGAATTCCGGCGAAAAGCTCTTTTTCAGCTCGCCCATCATGGCTTCCCTCATACGTTCGTATGTAAGCGCCCTGTTCTCGCTTCCAAAGCCCACGGTTTTCCTTCCCGCTGCCGCCGCGCCTATGTTTGAGGTCATGATTATTATAGTGTTGCGGAAGTCTGTGGTCCTTCCCTTGGAATCCGTCAGCCTCCCGTCCTCCAATACCTGCAGGAGTATATTGAATACGTCCGGGTTCGCCTTTTCTATCTCGTCCAGCAATATAACGCAATAGGGCTTGCGGCGCACCCTCTCTGTAAGCTGTCCGCCCTCGTCAAAGCCCACATAGCCCGGAGGCGAGCCTACCAGCTTGCTTACGCTGTGAGGCTCCATGTATTCCGACATATCCAGACGTATCATGGCGTCCTCCTTTGAGAACATCACCTCGGCCAGGGCCTTTGAAAGCTCGGTCTTACCCACTCCCGTAGGGCCAAGGAAAAGATATGAGCCTATGGGACGCCTGGGGTCCTTCAGCCCAGCCCGGGCCCGGCGTATGGCCCGCGCTACGGCCTCCACCGCCTCGTCCTGCCCTATGACCCGCTTGTGGAGCTCATCCTCAAGGTGCAGCAGCTTCTCGCTCTCGTCCTCCGTAAGCCGGTTCACGGGTATTCCCGTCCATGCATTTACCACTTCCGCTATGCTGTTTTCCGTTACGATGCACTTGCGGCCCTCGCGCTCCCGCTCCCAGCTGGCCTTTCTCGATGTCATCTCCTCCCGTATGGCCCGTTCCTCGTCGCGTATGGCGGCCGCTCTTTCAAAGTTCTGGTTGTTTACCGCTTCTTCCTTTTCCTTGAGCAGCTCGGCAAGCTTGCCGTCAAGCTTTTTCATTCCATCCGGCGCTACAAACGCCGCGAGGCGCACGCGGCTCGCCGCCTCGTCCATTAGGTCTATTGCCTTGTCGGGCAGGAACCTGTCCGAAATATACCTGTCCGAAAGCTCTACCGCCGCCCGTATGGCTTCATCTGTGATGGCGGCCTTGTGGTGAGCCTCATACCTATCCCTGAGCCCGAAAAGTATCTGCACCGTCTCTTCCTTTGTCGGCTCGCCTACCGTCACGGGCTGAAAGCGCCGCTCCAACGCCGCGTCCTTTTCTATATAGCGGCGATACTCGTCAAGCGTGGTGGCGCCTATCACCTGCATTTCGCCGCGGGCAAGCGCGGGCTTCATGATGTTAGAGGCGTCTATGCTGCCCTCCGAGGCCCCAGCGCCCACGATGGTATGCAGCTCATCTATAAACAGTATCGTATTCTTGTTTTCGATGAGCTCGTCTATGGCGGCCTTTATGCGCTCTTCAAATTCACCCCGGTATTTTGTGCCGGCCAGCATACCGCCAAGATCCAGCGTCACCACCCGCTTGTTTTTAAGCAGCTCCGGTATGTTGCCGGAGGCTATGCGCTGGGCCAGGCCCTCTATTATGGCGCTCTTGCCAACCCCAGGGTCGCCTATGAGGGCGGGGTTGTTCTTTGTGCGCCTGGAGAGTATCTGTATCACGCGCTGTATCTCGTTTTCACGGCCTATCACAGGGTCGAGTTCTCCGTTCTTCGCCTGTCTGGTAAGGTC
>CALCEX010000065.1 GCA_937900325.1 uncultured Clostridia bacterium
GCACGGATCACGCCTCCATAGCGACCGAGGTGAAGATAGTCACCGAGATGGCCAGGGAAGGCATAGACAAGCGCGATATAGGCCGCGAGGCGTTTCTCAGGCGCGCATGGGAGTGGCGCCGCGAGTACGGCGGCACCATCGTAAAGCAGCTGCGGAAAATGGGCTCCTCCTGCGACTGGGAGCGTGAACGCTTCACTATGGATGATGGCTGCAACAGGGCGGTCACCAAGGTCTTTGTAGACCTTTACAAAGAAGGCCTTATATACAGGGACGACAGAATAATCAACTGGTGTCCCGTATGTCAGACTGCGCTTTCGGACGCCGAGGTGGAGTACGAAGAGCAGGCCAGCCATCTCTGGCACGTCCGCTACGACGCGCCCGACAAGAGCTATTCCATAATCTGCGCGACCCCCCGCCCCGAAACGATACCGGGCGATACCGCCATAGCCGTGAACCCCGAGGATGAGCGCTATGGGAAGCTTATCGGCAAGACCGTGGTAGTCCCCATAGTGGGCCGCGAGATACCCATAGTTGCGGATGAATACGTGGAGAAGGAGTTTGGCTCCGGCGCGGTTAAGATCACCCCCTGCCACGACCCCAACGATTTTGAAGTAGGCGTGCGCCACAATCTGCCCCGCATAAGGGTATTTACTGACGACGGGCACCTGAACGAGCTGGGAGCGCCTTATACCGGCTTGACTACCATGGAATGCCGTAAGGCTATCGTGGCCGATATGGAAAAGAGCGGCAATCTTCTTAAAATAGAAGATTACGCCCACAACGTAGGCGTTTGCTATCGCTGCCATAATACCGTTGAACCCCTCACCAGCCTCCAGTGGTTCGTAAGAATGAAGCCCCTTGCAAAGGAAGCTATCCGCGTCGTGGAGGAGGGCGAGATAAAGTTCGTGCCCGATCGGTTCAATAAGACCTACTTTAACTGGATGTACAACATCAGGGACTGGTGTATTTCCCGGCAGCTCTGGTGGGGCCACAGGATACCCGCCTACTACTGCGATAATCCCGACTGCGGACATATAGAAGTAACCTTGGACCCGCCGGAAAAATGCCCCGTATGCGGCGCAAAGGTCCATCAGGACGAGGACGTATTGGATACCTGGTTCAGCTCAGGAATGTGGCCCTTCTCCACGCTGGGCTGGCCGGATAAGACCCCCGAGCTGGAATAC
>CALCEX010000066.1 GCA_937900325.1 uncultured Clostridia bacterium
GACATGGGGCTTAGTGCGTTCAAATTTTGCCTTTGCCATTTGAATCTTTTCCTCCTAAAAATTTGTCCTTTTGTTGATTTCCCGGAGGCAAGCCCGGGAGGCTTTTGGAGCGGGTGATGGGAATCGAACCCACATTATCGGCTTGGGAAGCCGACGCTCTGCCACTGAGCTACACCCGCATAGCGCAGCGCACAACCAACCTTTACCATACTACTTAGCAGTATAGCATTACTATTCTAATTCAGCAGCGGCTTTTTGTCAATATGATTAGGCGGCACAAAGTCTTTTTAATTGTAAAATTACCGTGCGAGCGGGAGATCCGGCGCGGCGTTGAGATCCAGCCCCGAAAGCTGGCCCGCCATCAGCGCGTAATGCCCGGCGCAGGCTATCATGGCGGCGTTGTCCGTGCAGTATCTGAAATCCGGGCAGCAGAAGCGTATGCCCTGCCCTTCGCATGACTGCGCCAGCGAGCTGCGGAGAGCCCTGTTTGCGGATACGCCCCCCGCAAGCGCAAGGGTGCCGAAGCCATGCTCCTTTGCGGCGTGCACCGCCTTGAGGGTAAGGGTGTCGCATACGGCCCGCTGGAAGGAGGCCGCAATGTCCGCCCTCGATATTTCCTCGCCCTTCTGCGCGGCGTTGTGCATAAGGTTCACCACGGCGGTCTTTATGCCGGAAAAGCTGAAGTCCGCCTCCTCTGCGGACTGGTTCAGGGCGGAGTGGAAGGGGTATTTCATGGGGTCGCCCTCAAGGGCGAGCTTCTCCAGCTCCGGGCCGCCGGGATATGGCAGGCCCAGGACCCTTGCCACCTTATCGAAGGCCTCGCCTGCGGCGTCGTCCCGCGTATGGCCGAGAAGCCTGAAGCTGTCGTAATCCAGCACCTCTATTATGTGGCTGTGGCCGCCGGAGGCTACGAGGCATATGAAGGGAGGCTCAAGGTCGGGATAGGTGAGGTAGTTGGCGGCGATGTGGCCGCCCAGGTGGTTCACCCCTATGAGGGGAAGCCCTTTCGCGAAGGCCAGCCCCTTGGCGTAGCTTACGCCTACCAGCAGCGCGCCCACAAGGCCGGGACCCGCGGTGACGGCTATTGCGGATATATCGTCAAGCGTCACGCCGGCCCTTCGCAGCGCGTCCGCCACCACGGAGCCCACCTTTTCCACGTGGCTCCTGGAGGCAAGCTCCGGCACCACGCCGCCGAACCTCCTGTGCAGGGGTATCTGGGTATAAACGCTCATGGAGAGCACCTCCCGCGCGCCGCGCAGGACGCTTGCGGCGGTCTCGTCGCAGGAGCTTTCTATGGCGAGCAGCAGCGCATCGCCGTCCTTCTGATACCTTTCAAGGCCCGAGCGGGCGGATTCATTGTAGTTCATAATAACACCTATTTTGCGTTGCGTTTTTTAGAGAGGGCTTTTTCGGCGGCCGCCGCCAGCAATGAGGACGCGAGTATGAGCGCCCCGGACCATATGGCCATGCTCAGAGCCATGCCGGAAAAGAGGCTTTCGGGGCATATCCTTATCATGCGGCATACCGCCGGATCCATGAGCCACAGGTCGTTTGTGAAGAAGAGGCGGTGGAAGGCCGTCCAGAAGGCGGTGAAGTCGGCGTAAGCCCATATGCCGAGGCCGCCCGATATAATAAAGAACAATATGACGGCTATCGCAAGGGAGCTGAGGATCATGCCGCGCCTTCCCTTCCTCCTTTCGGAAAGGGAGAGCAGCAGCACCGCCGCGAAGGCGGCTATGGCGGCGGTCTGGCTTTTGCGGAAGGACTGATAGAGGTTCCTGACGTCCGCCATATGGTCTATCTCCTGCCGGTTGAACATCTGTACCTCGGAGCCGTATTCCCTTACGGTTATCTGTATGGAATCCCTGTATCCCCGCATATACTGTATCATCGCCATGAGGGCGAGGGAGCAGTCCTCCGGGCCTATGCCGAATCTTTCGTAGGTGTCGTATTCGGAATAAAAGCGCAGAAAGCGCTGCCGTGCGCCGGATTCCGGCGCGAGCTGTATATCCAGCACCGTAAAGAGTATGGCAAGTATTATGAGCAGCCAGCACAGCACGGCTGCGGCTATTTTGAGCGGGCGCATATCGGCTCCTTTTCTCTGCTGATTTTTATGATTATATCATATTTTAATACCGATAGAAATACCGTAACGGAGGGCGTGCGTATGAGAAGGCTCATGGTAATGACGGGCGCGGCGGGCAAGGCTCTGCTGGAGATAAACACAGACGGGGCGGGCGCCGCGGTAAAATACGGCGGGCCGGGGGAGCTCTGGCTGTTCGACGGGGAGGGAAATTCCGCAAGGGGGCCGAGGGCGCCCTTTATTCCCGTGGGGGCAATGGCGGTAAAAAACGGGACGGTGCTGCTCAGCGGCGGCTTCGGGGGGAGGAAAGAGCTTATGGAGCGCTCGAGGGCAGAGGCGCTGCTGCGCTCGCAGGAAAAGCCGCGGCAGCGCGGCGGGCGGGAGGAGCCTTCCGAACCCGGGGAGAGGAGGGGCGGGGGGCGGACCTTGCCCGGGCAGCCAATACAGCGCGCGCCACAGAGCCGGGCGCTGCTGGAAATACTGCAAAAGGCGGCGGAGCTTTTCCCGGCGGATATGGGCGGCGGGCAGGGCGCGCCGCAAAGGGCGGACGAGGCTTATGGGAACGAGGACGCCGTGAACCCCTTTCCGGAGGCGTTTCCGTTTTCGCGCTGGAAGCGGGTAGCCTACCCCGGCACGGACAGGTATTATCTCGAGGGGGAGGCCCGGATGCAGGGGGCCACATACCGCATACACGCCCTGCCGGGAGAGTACCGCCCGGGAAAAAGGCCGAAGGGCTTCGACAGGTTTCTGAGGGCGAGGGACGGCGGCGGATACTGGGTCAGGGTAAGAAGGGAACAGTGACCACAACATATATGCGCATGCGCCCGCATCTGCCACAAGAGCCCCCTCTGATATAAAAAAACTCCCGCAGATAAACGAATTTTTCATTGACAGCGCCCCCGACTTGTGGTAGATTACTAAAGGTATCCCCCATGGCGGGGATTTATTTAGGTATGAAAAAATAGTAGCGTCAGGGCGCGGATCACGTCCTGCGTTAAATCCTCAGGAGGAAGAAAAAATGCGCGTTAAGATCACCCTGGCCTGCACCGAATGCAAGCAGAGAAACTACAACACCTTCAAGAACAAGAAGAACGATCCCGATCGCATCGAGTTCATGAAGTATTGCCGCTTCTGCCGCAAGCACACGCTGCACAAGGAAGCCAAGTAATTTTTAAGGAGTTACGAGCATGGCAAACGAGAATAAGGATAAGAAAACCGGCCGCTTGGGACAGTTTTTCAAGGAAGTATCCGGCGAAGTCAAGAAGCTTTCCTGGCCCACCAAGAAGGAGATCGTTTCCTACACGCTTACTGTTATTGCCTTTATCCTGCTGATGGCGGTATTGATCTATGCGCTGGATCTGGTGTTCGGCAAGGGCCTTGGCCTGCTTGTAAGCCTGTAATTTCAGGAAACGCTGATTTAAGGAGAGAGTATGTCCGAGGAAGCAAAGTGGTATGTTGCGCATACCTATTCAGGCTACGAGGAGAAGGTAAAGACCGACCTCGAAAAAACCGTTAAGAACCGCAACCTCCAGGATATGATACTCGAGGTCAAATACCCCACCGAAGAGGTGGTTGAGATCAGGGAGGACGGCAAGCGCAAGGTGACCAAGCGCAAGACCTATCCCGGTTATGTCATGGTGAAGATGTTCATGAATGACAAGACCTGGTATGTCGTCCGCAATACCCGCGGCGTAACGGGATTCGTAGGCCCCGGGTCAAAACCGATACCCCTTACGGACGAAGAAGTGACGGCCATGGGCGTGGAACGCATCGCCCTGAAGCTGGACGTGGCGGTGGGCGAGAATGTGCGCATCACCTCCGGCCCCTTCGAGAATTTCGTGGGTACGGTCAAGGCGCTGGACCCCGAGAATCAGAAGGTAAAGCTTTCCGTGCTCATGTTCGGCAAGGAAAATATGCTGGAGCTGGACTATATCGCTGTTCAGAAGATATAGCTCCCGAAAAAATTCGGGCCCCGGCAAAAAAACCGTATGTACGCGCATATGCGCTTGCATAAGTGGGAGGCGGGCCGCGCCGCGGCAAGCCGCTCGCACCACAATATATAGGAGGAAACTTACACAATGGCAAAGAAGATCACAGGCTATGTAAAGCTGCAGATCCCCGCCGGCAAGGCGACGCCCGCTCCGCCGGTAGGTCCCGCACTGGGCCAGCACGGCGTGAACATCATGGGCTTCTGCAAGGAGTTCAACGAGAAGACTGCCAAGCAGGCAGGCCTCATCATCCCGGTAGTCATCACCGTCTATCAGGATCGCTCCTTCACCTTCATCACCAAGACCCCCCCTGCCGCCGTTCTTATCAAGAAGGCCTGCGGAATCGAGACCGCTTCCGGCAAGCCCAATAAGGAAAAGGTAGCAAAGATCACCAAGGCCCAGGTCAAGGAGATCGCCGAGCTCAAGATGCCCGACCTTAACGCCGCGAGCGTAGAGGCGGCCATGAGCATGGTAGCAGGCACCGCCCGCAGCATGGGCGTAGTAGTGGTAGACTGAGAAGGAGGCTATTCAAAATGAAGCACGGAAAAAAATATCAGGATAGCGTAAAGTCCTTCGACAAGCAGAAGCTGTACGATCCCAGGGAAGGCCTGGAGGCCGTACTCGCCACCGCCAAGGCAAAGTTTGACGAGACTATCGAAGTATCCGCCAGGCTGGGCGTAGACCCCCGCCACGCCGACCAGCAGGTCCGCGGCGCCGTGGTCCTGCCCCATGGTACCGGCAAGAAGGTCCGCGTTCTGGTCTTCGCCAAGGGCGACAAGGCCAGGGAGGCCCAGGAAGCCGGCGCCGATTATGTAGGCGACGAGGATCTCGTAAAGAAGATCCAGACCGAAAACTGGTTTGATTTCGACGTTTGCGTAGCTACCCCCGACATGATGGGCGTAGTCGGCCGCATCGCCCGCGTATTGGGCCCCAAGGGCCTCATGCCCAACCCCAAGAGCGGCACCGTCACCATGGACGTCACCAAGGCGATCCACGAGATCAAAGCCGGTAAGGTGGAGTATCGCGTAGATAAGACCTCCATCGTACACGTTCCCGTAGGCAAGGCTTCCTTCGGCGCGGATAAGCTGGAGGAGAACCTGAACACCCTGATGGACGCCATCATCAAGGCCAAGCCCGCCGCAGCGAAGGGCACCTACATCAAGAGCCTGGTAATTTCCACTACCATGGGCCCCGGCGTAAAGTTCAACGCCCTCAAGTTCTAATAAATAGCAGGGCCAAAAAAGCTTGACAACCGCGGGGTAGTCTGATAGACTATCCTGCGGAAATCAAAAAAAGTATTGCCAAAGACAGCCGGTAGCGAAAGCGTAAATCCTGCCGAGGTGATGAAATACAGCATCGTGCGTCGTATGCAGTTTCGTCCTTTGTCCTTTGGCAAAGGATCTTAATTTTTACAGGAGGTGAAACCATGGCAAATGCTCAGAACATTCAGGCAAAGGCCGCGCAGGTCGAGGAAGTAAGCAAGAAGATCGCCAACGCCCAGTCTGTAATAGTTTTCGATTACCGCGGACTCAATGCGGAAGAAGTAACGAATCTCCGCAGCGATATGCGTAAGGCAGGCGTCGAGTATGTCGTTCTCAAGAACCACATCGTTTCCCGCGCCGCCCACGCCGCCGGTATCGACGACAGCTTCCATACCATGCTCAAAGGCCCCAACGCCTTCGCGTTTGGTCACGAAGATCCCGTCGCCCCTGCCAAGGTATTGAAAGACGCGATCAAGAAGTACAAGAAGTGCGAGATCATGGGCGGTATCATCAACGGTACCGTATCCGATGCCGCGGCAGTCAACACTCTGGCCGACCTGCCCTCCCGAGAGGTGCTGCTCTCCAGGATGCTTGGCAGCATGATGTCCCCCATTTCCGGTCTTGCCATCGTGCTGGACCAGATCGCCAAGAAGGGCGAGAACGCTGCCGAGTAATCGCAGCCTGACCAAATACAAAATATTAACAGGAGGATCAAACAATGTTTAACAAGGAACAGTTTATTGAAGATATCAAAGCCATGACCGTTCTGGAGCTGGCCGACCTCGTAAAGGCTCTTGAAGATGAGTTCGGCGTATCCGCCGCCGCCACCGCCGTTGCAGTAGCCGGCCCCGCCGCCGCCGCTGAGGCAGTTGAAGAGAAGACCGAGTTCGACGTTATCCTGAAGGAAGTCGGCCCCGAGAAGATCAAGGTCATCAAGGTCGTCCGCGAGCAGACCGGCCTCGGCCTGAAGGAAGCCAAGGAAGTCGTAGACAACGCTCCCAAGGCCGTCAAGGAAGGCGTATCCAAGGAGGATGCCGAGAAGATCGCCGCCGCTTTCAAGGAAGTCGGCGCTACCTGCGAGATCAAGTAAGCTTGATTGCATAAATTTCGAAGAAGTGGCTTTTAGCCACTTCTTCGAGTTTTTTTCCGTTTTGACGCACACCCCCCCAGGGGGCCTTCTCTCGCCCCTTCGGGTCAATTCATCTTGTGTCGTCAAAGCCGGAATAAACTTAAGGGGCTGCGGCCCCTTAACAACCCTGAGGATTTTTGGCAGAGTAAAAGCCGGATATTTATCCGGCTTTTTGTTATTCGCTTATTTTATCCCTGTATTCCTCGATCATTTCAATGAGCGCCTCCGGGGTGGGGGCGAGGGTGGCGGCGGTGCGGAAAACCGAGGCGCCCTTCATGCCCCGGACATAGTAGGCGATGTGCTTGCGCATCTCTATCACGCCGCGGGGGCCCTTATGCGCCACAAGCCCCTTTATATGGGAAATGGCAAGGTCGAGCCGCTCTGCGTCTGAGGGGGGAACGTAGGGAACGCCCGCAAAGGCGGCCTTTACCTCCTCGAATACATACGGGCTGCCCAGCGCGCCCCGGCCTATCATAACGCCGTCGCAGCCGGTGCGGGCCTTCATGGCTATGGCGGAGCTGCCGTCAGTTACGTCGCCGTTGCCTATTACCGGTATGGAGAGGGCCGCCTTTGCCTCGGCTATAACGTCCCAGTCCGCAGCGCCGGAATACATCTGATCCCGCGTGCGCCCGTGTATGGTAACAAAGGCCGCGCCGGAGGACTCCGCCATGCGGGCAAAGTCCACGCAGTTGACGTGATCCCCATCCCAGCCCTTGCGGAATTTCACGGAGACAGGCAGGCCGGAGGCCTTTACCACCGCCTCTATCACCCTTGCGGCGGCGGCAGGCTCCTTCATCAGGGCGCTGCCCTCGCCGTTGCCCGTTATCTTGGGGGCGGGGCAGCCCATATTGATGTCTATAAGGGCCAGCTCGCCGCGGTTTTCGCCGCATATACGGCGCGCCATCTCCGCCATGATGTCAGGCTCGCGCCCGAAAAGCTGTATGCCGCAGGGGCGCTCGTTCGGCGCGGTGGCCATAAGGTCTGAGCTTTTGCCGCCGTACTTCAGGCCCTTGGCGGATATCATCTCCGTGAAGGTGAAATCGCAGCCGTGCTCCCGGCAGATGGAGCGGTAGGTCATATCGGTAAACCCTGCCATGGGGGCCAGCAATACGGGGAATCCGGTTTTAAAAAATGAAAGTTCCATTGCTTCAAGCCGCTTCAGGGCGGGGCTAAGACTGCTGACCGGGAGTGGGAAGCTGAGAATAGTCCGGCGTGGGCAGGGGCTTTTCGGCGGGATTCTGCTTGAGCAGTATCATGTCGCTGATGTACCAGCGCCCATTGACCCTTTTCAGCTTTACATTGTAGGTTGCGGGTATCCATTGGGGAAGCTGCGCGTCGGGGTCCGTGCCCTCAAGGGGCGAGCCGGAAACCGAGAGCATCTTTTCGTATACCTTTACGGTGGCGGAGCTGCCCCAGGGCAGCGCAAGTATGCTCTTCACTTCTATTTTATATATGAAGTTGGTCACGCTGAAGCTGGAGTATGCGCCGTCATAAAGCGCCGGGTCCTGGGCGATAAAGCTCTCGGTAAAGTATTCCGTCAGGGAGGATATTTCGCCCCCCTGCAAAATGTACCCCGCGCGCAGCTCGAGGCCCTCCGTTACCAGGATATATATGTTGCTTATGTTCATCGCGGCGACGAAGGCGGTAAGGCACAGGACTACTATGAGCGCTATGACCAGCAGCGTCCTGAGAAGATACCATATTGAGCGCCGGGCGATGGCGTATTGATTCTTAGGCATTATCAAAGCTCCTTGCTGCGCATTCAGGGCCGGCGGGCCAAAGCCCCGGCGAAGGCGGAAATTATCAGGCATTCAATCCCTATCCTATAATAGCACACGGCGGGGCGGGACGCAAATGAACAAAGTGTGATAACAGCCCGTTTTTTCCCGAAAACAGCCCGCTTTTCTTGACAAAGGGAAGCTGCGCACATATAATTATTTTACCTATGTTAAGGAGGAAAAAGCAATGGCAGAAGTTCGTCTTACCAAAGAAGGCGTTGAAAAATACGAGAAGCGGCTGGAGTACCTTAAAACCACGGGCCGCACCGAAATAGCGGAGCAGATAAAGATAGCGCGCTCCTTCGGCGACCTTTCCGAAAACGCCGAGTACGACGCGGCCAAGATAGAGCAGGCGCGCATGGAATACGAAATAGTCGAAATAGAGGCCATGCTGCGCAACGTGGTCATAATCGACGAGGACAATATAAATACCGACGTTGTGAACGTCGGCAACACCATAACCGTCAAGAACAGGACGCTGGATAAGGAGCTGACCTTTCAGATAGTGGGCAGCGCGGAGGCCAACCCCATGGAGAAGCGCATATCCAACGAGTCCCCCGTGGGCAAGGGGCTGCTGGGGCATAAGCTCCACGAGACCGTCACCATCCAGACCCCCGGCGGCCCGGCGGAGTTTGAAATACTGAACATAAGCAAGTAATTCAGGATAAAAGAGGGAGCTATGGAAGAAAAGACGCAGAACCCAAACCTTGAGCCGGAAAAGGAAATGACTGAGGCGGAGCTTTCGGAGCTTTTGCAGATACGCCGCGATAAGCTGAAGGCCCTTCAGGACGAAGGCATGGACCCCTTTAAAAAGGTCCGCTACGACCAGCAGTTTTACAGCACCGACATAACCTCGGATTACGATTCCTTTGAGGATAAGACGGTAAGCGTCGCAGGCAGGATGATGTCCAAGCGGATAATGGGCAAGGCCAGCTTTGCGCACATACTGGACTACAAGGGCGATATACAGATATACGTCAGGCGGGACGATATAGGCGAGGAGAGCTACGCCCGCTTCAAGACCTTCGACATAGGCGATATCATAGGCGTAGTGGGCAGGGTATTCAAGACCCGCACCGGCGAAATATCCATACACGCGGAGAAGGTGGAGCTTCTGAGCAAGTCGCTTCGGCCGCTGCCGGAGAAGTTCCACGGGCTGAAGGACCCGGAGCTTCGCTACCGCCAGCGCTTCGTCGATCTTATCGTGAACCCCGAGGTGCGCGATACCTTCATAAAGCGCAGCATAATAATATCCGAAATGCGAAGCTGGCTCAACAATAGGGGCTTTATAGAGGTGGAGACCCCCGTGCTCAACACCACCGCCTCCGGCGCCTCGGCGCGGCCCTTCATAACCCACCACAACACGCTGGATATAGATATGTACATGCGCATAGCTACCGAGCTGCACCTGAAGATGTGCATAGTGGGCGGGCTTGAGCGGGTATATGAGATAGGCCGCATCTTCCGCAACGAGGGCATGGACGCCACCCATAACCCCGAGTTCACCACAATAGAGCTTTATCAGGCCTATACCGACTACAAGGGCATGATGGAGCTTGCCGAGGGAGTAATAGACCATTGCTGCAAGGCGGTAAACGGCGGCAGGACGAAGATAACCTATCAGGGCAATGAAATAGACCTTACCGCCCCCTTTAAGCGCGTAACCATGAACGACGCCGTAAAGGAAAAGACCGGCGTGGACTTTATGAGCCTGACGGACGAGCAGGCCCGGGCAGAGGCGAAGCGGCTGGGTATAGAGGTAGAGGATAAGACCGCCTCCGCGGGCAAGATACTGCCCATGGCGTTTGACGCATTTGTTGAGGATACCCTTATACAGCCCACCTTTGTCATAGACTATCCGGTGGAAATATCCCCCCTTTCCAAGCGCAAGCCGGACGATCCCCGCCTTACCGAGCGCTTTGAGCTGTTCATAGCCGGGCATGAGTACGCCAACGCCTTCTCCGAGCTGAACGACCCCATCGACCAGCGGGGCCGCTTCATACAGCAGGCAATGGAGCGCGCCAAGGGCGACGACGAGGCCATGATGATAGACGAGACCTTCTGCACCGCCCTCGAATACGGTATGCCCCCCACAGGCGGCATCGGATTGGGCATAGACCGGCTGGTGATGCTGCTTACCGACAGCCCCACCATACGCGACGTGCTGCTGTTCCCCACGATGAAGCCAAACGCATAAGGGCATAAAAAGGGGATAAAATGTAATATCCAAACTAAGATCCTCGAGTCAGTTGACACGGGGATCTTTTTGGCTTTACTCTTGTAGGGCTGAATAAGGAACCGGAATACGGGGTAATACCTGTATATCTATAAAGCAAAAATGGAGGGTGAAAGATGAAAAGAACGAAGAGGGTATGGGCGCTCACGCTTGCGCTTCTCACGGTGCTCTGCCTGCTGAGCGGCACGGCGCTGGCGGAGGGAGAGTATTACTGGCACAGGGGCAGCGCGGAGGGAAACACAAAAACCTATTACCAGCGCAGCGTCCACAGGATATGCGATGGCGGATATATCCCCGCCATATATAATATCGTAGACGGCGCGGGAAAACAGTATGAGGTATACTGCTGCGACTTTGAGACGGATATATTGAATACTGGAAAAGAGATAGCTTATCGCAGGCTGACGCTGGAAAACTCAAACTATTATTCGCCCGAAAACGCAAAAAAGATACGCGCCATAGTGCTTAATTCATACCCCGCGCTGTCATTGGAGGAAATGAAGGCGAGGATGAGTGAGGCGGGCTATGCGCTCAATGCCGGAGCATCCGAGGAGCAGCTGCTTTCCGGCGCGCAGCGGGCGATATGGCAGTGCTCCAACAACGGCTCGGTAAACAGTCAGGCGGCGTATAGGTACAGCTTGAAAATAAAGGACGGCTATGCGGACGTGATAAGGCCGCCGGAGGAAAAATATAAGGAAAGCAACGAGCAACATTATAATGAAATAAACGAAAACGTGCAGAAGGTCTACAACTACCTCATAAGCATTGCTCCCGAGTCCGCCCCCGCCGGCGGCATAGTCCTCAACGGCGTGACAGCCGCCCCGCTGAGCACCGGCACAAGCGGCACTGCGGACGTGCTGCTGAAGTTTAAGCTGGAAAACGACAGGCACGGCGGCATAACGCTCAACGAAAGGGACGAGCTTACCCTCACGGCAAACGGTAAGGCCTTCCCCCGCTCTGAATGGAAAAACGAGGGAAACGGCGAATACTCGGTGATGCTCAGCGGAGTGACAGCCGGGGAGGATATACCCCTGACGGTATCGGGAAAGCAGTATCTTGAAAAGGACGCGTATTTCTATGAGCCGGTGAGCGGCAGGAAGGCCGCGCAGTGCTTTGTGGGTGTTGCGGAGGGCATGACGCCGGTATTTGCCAGCGGCAGCTTCAGGATAGACGAACATACGGAGCAGGCGGCGTACCTGCAGGTGGAAAAGACCAGCAATATGCCGGGCACATATAAATTCAACGTGTATAATGTGAAGGACGACGGCACGAAGGGCGAGCTTGTAAAGGCAATAGAGCTGACAACCACCAAAGAGAACCCCCGCGCCGCGTCCGGGAAAATACTCCTTCACATCGGTAACTATATAGTGGAGGAAGAAGACGCGATAAGGGCGGGCTATACGCTTACCGTAAAGGCGGATGGCAGGGAATATACCGTCAACAGCGAGACGGACGAAAGGCCCTCGGCGAAGGTGACGCTCAGCGCGGGCGGCAGCGCGGAGGTAAAGGTGGAGTTCGCCAACCGCTATGAGGAAATGCCCTCGTCCTTCGGCTTCAAAAAGACGGACGAATACGGCAGGGGGCTAAAGGGCGCGGTGTTTGCCCTGTTCAAGGATGAGGCCTGCACGGAGCAGACCGGATACAGACAGACCTCGGACTCCGACGGCGGCGTGAAGTTCCCGAAGATACCCGTAGGCATTTATTATATGAAGGAGACCGCCGCCCCCTATGGCTATTACCTCAATGGCGAGGTGTTCAAGGTAGAGGTGCTGGTGCAGGCTCAGAGCGGCAGCGACAATGTGTCCATATACCGCAGGGACGCGCAGGCACAGGACGGATGGGCAAAGACGGAGGGCGAGCTGACGGTGAAGAACAGCCGTGAGCCGGAGGATAACACCCCTGAGGAGCCGGTCCCCCTGATAGTGGTAATGCCAAAGACCGGCGACGGCAGCGCGCTGATGAGCGCTCTGGGGCTGCTGCTGGCGGCCGCCGCATCGTGGGCGCTCAGGCGAAGGATAAAGGGATAATGTGAAAAAAAGAGGGGGGGCTAAAGCTCCCTGCTGGTAAGGCAGTAAAATCAAATTTCCTGGAACAGGCATGATCTCGGTCATGCCTGTTCCGCTTTTAGCAGCTCATCCACGGGAATGTAGCCCACAAGGTCGTACTCGATATGTACCTTCTGCCTGCGCTTGCCGCTGGACTTGTCAGGCGCTTCCACATAGACTGCCTTGACAAGCTCTCTGAGGGCATAGGGGGTCAGCTCCGTGAGGGCGCTGTTCCTCTTTACCCGCTGAACAAACTGCTCTATAT
>CALCEX010000067.1 GCA_937900325.1 uncultured Clostridia bacterium
GCTATTTCAGCGACTCTCGCTCTTATTACGTCCATATCCGGCGTAAAGCTGATGTCGACTTCCATGCCGTTTTCCTTGAGGTTTTTCCTGGCGTCCTTATTTGCGGCGCCGGTGCCGCCGCGGCCGTAAAGCATTGCTTCTGCCAGCGCATACTCGAGGTTGGAGGATATCTTCATATCTGCGGCGGTCAATACCCACAGATCCGAACCGTGGGAAATGCGTATGTTTATGTTTTTTGCAGCTTCGTTTACCAAGGGGGATATCTCGCTGCGCGCTTCATTCAATGTCATGCCGGATACGTTCTTGCCTTCAATGACTATGCCGCTGAGGTACGCGCCGTCGTTGAGATATGAGTGAAGCTTCTTTGCGCTGGGGGTATGGGTATAGTGCAGACGAAGTATCATAACTGTGCCAAGACCCACTGCGCACAGGCATATCAGCACCAGAAGCTTTCTGCTCATGGCACGGTAAGGATTCCGCTTCTTTCTTTTGTATTGTGCCTGCTGGCTGTCCTGGCGGGCATGAGCGCGGCCGGAGGATCTGAGGTTGCTTATATCCATTGCTAATCTCCGCAAATATACTTAATGATAAATTTCAACCTGTACATTATACTCGAAGTCAGCCGCCTTTACAAGAATCAGGCCGGGGTTAAAACGGCCCGATATGCAGAATTACCGGATTGTTTACAAAAAAGCCTGCTTGTGGTAAAAATATAAGGATAGTATAATACATAAGATAGAATTGGTTCGAGTATGCATATTGCAATATATGGATATAGTTACCTGAGAACTTTAAAAAACGAAAGGAAAAGATATAACTTTGGCAAAGACAGCAAAGAAGCTTAGAATAATCCCTCTCGGCGGCGTGGGGGAGATAGGCAAGAACATGACCGTAATAGAATACGGCAGCGACATAATAGTAGTTGACTGCGGAATGTCATTTCCTGATGAGGAAATGCCCGGAATAGATGTAGTCATACCGGATATGACTTACCTTGAAAAAAACGCGGCAAACGTGCGCGGCATACTTATAACCCATGGCCACGAGGATCACATAGGCGCGGTGCCCTATGCCCTCCAGAAGCTCAACGTGCCGGTATACGCCACCAAGCTGACCATAGCTCTTATAGAACAGAAGCTTACCGAGATAAAGGTAGACCATGCCGATCTTAACTGCGTCAGCCCCGGGGATACCATACGTCTGGGCTGCTTCAGCATCGAGTTCATAAAGACCAGCCATTCCATAGCGGGCGCCTGCGCGCTGGCGATAAACACCCCCATAGGCACGCTGATACACACGGGGGACTTTAAGGTGGACTATACGCCTATTGACGGGGAGCCCATAGATATTGCGAGGCTTGCCTACTACGGTTCCCGCGGAGTGCTTGCACTCATGAGCGACAGCACCAATGTGGAGAACGAGGGACATACACC
>CALCEX010000068.1 GCA_937900325.1 uncultured Clostridia bacterium
CAACGTACTGCAGACCACATGTCCTTACTGCAACGGGAGCGGCCGGGTTATGTCCGCCGAGACGATGCTGCTCAAGGTACGCAAGAAGATAATGCGCAGTTTTGCCACCGAAAGCTGTACGGGCTATCTGCTCCGGGTACACCCCGACATAGCAAAGATGATATATGAAAACACCACCGAAAACGCGCCGATCCTGCCCCGCGAGCAGGGCCGCTCCATATGGATACAGCAGGACAGCACTCTGCACATACAGGAGTTTCATCTGACGCCGATCACCTCCGGCGATGAACTGAAGAGCATAAAGTCGCTGGCTAAACTTTATTGATTTTTGTCAGTAGACATAAAAGGATAACTGTGCTATAATAATTAACCGAGCCGGTTTACCGGCAATGCCAACGTGGCTCAGTCGGTAGAGCAGCTGATTCGTAATCAGCAGGTCAGGGGTTCGAATCCCCTCGTTGGCTCCATCGGGGCGTAGCGCAGCTTGGTAGCGCGTTTGGTTCGGGACCAAAAGGTCGCGTGTTCAAATCACGTCGCCCCGACCAGATAAAAGAACTGAAGCGTCATTCGCTCCAGTTCTTTTTTGTTTATGCGATCATGCGATCCTCATACGGCTATAAGGCCGCTATGCGCAGCCATGTATGCTTGCTTAAGGTATTTCTTTCGCTTTTTCCTTTCCCTGAATATACTCCAGTATGTACGATGACAGAGTTACTGTGATAAGGGAGAAAAAAATCTTTTTAAAGGGTATATAGGTGAGAGATAGTGCCAGTACGGCAATATCGCTTATGAGGTAGGCTCGAGATAACCGCCAGCCGGAAACCTTATGGATGAACAATGCCAGAGCATCGTCTCCGCCGCAGGAACCGCCGTTCCGCACGACTATGCCTACGCCTGTGCCTATGAACAACGCACCCAGCAGGGCCGCCAGAAACGGCTTATCCTCAAAGCTGGGCAGCACATGCGGAAACCTCTCCCATACTCTGAAGAACATTGCCATGCTCAGCGTTGATACGGCGGATACCTCAAGGAATCTTCTCCCCAGCGCCTTTAATGCCAGAACATAGCATATAATGTCTATTATCGGGGTCGCAAGGGAGGATGGGATGTTGAACCAGTGATTGAGCAGCAGTATGAGTCCGAGCGCGCCGCCTTCAGTTATGCCGGATTGGTCGTGGATATTGTATATGCCGAAGGAACATATTGCGGTACCGAGCAAAATAAAAAGGAGCCTCCTTAAGGTAAATATCTCGCGAAGGTCTCTTTTTGCGCCTTGAAGCAAGGTTTTAAATGTCATGTTATCTCTTTAGTCTGTATTCGCCTTTCTCTGATTGTGAAGATTTTATGGTAATTATACCGGAAAAGCCGCTGATAAACAAGACCGTGGACATTTAGATAAAAATGCTTTACAATAAAAATAATGTGGTTTACGG
>CALCEX010000069.1 GCA_937900325.1 uncultured Clostridia bacterium
GAGTATCATGTCTATATCGCCTGCGGAATCGGGATACTCTTCCGCGAAGTGCTCTATGACCTCCTGCTTTACCTGCTCGCTGCGCTCCTCGCGCACCTTGCGCTCAAAGGTATCAAGCTGCCACTCCACCTTGTCCCTTGCGTACTCGCGTACCAGCTCCGTAAAGGCTTCGTCGGGATGATATATGTTGACCTCCATCTTGGGCTTGCCGCACTCTACCGCTATGACCTCGATAAAGGCTACGATTCTCTTTATTTCCTCATGGGCCAGCAGTATTGCGTCGAGCATTTCCTTCTCGGAAAGCTCGTTTGCGCCCGCCTCTACCATCATCACGGCGTCCTTTGTTCCGGCGACGGTAAGGTTCAGCTTGCTTTTATGCCTCTCCTCCAGAGTGGGGTTGATGATATACCTTCCGTCTACCATGCCTACCGCCACCGCGCCGGTTGGGCCGGCAAAGGGGGCCTCGCTTATGGCCAGGGCCGCGGAGGAGCCTATCATGCCCAGTATCTCGGGCTGAACGTCGGGATCCATGGACAGCACGGTGGCTATTACCTGAATGTCGTTGTAAAAGCCCTTTGGAAACAGGGGGCGGAGGGGACGGTCGATAAGGCGGCTGCACAGTATGGCCTTTTCGGAGGGACGGCCCTCGCGCTTTATGTAGCCGCCGGGTATCTTGCCCACGGAATACATCTTTTCTTCGAATTCGATGGACAGGGGAAGGAAGTCTACGCCATCCCGGGGCTGCTTGGCCACCGTTGCGTTTACCATTACCACCGCGTCGCCCATGCGGACGAATACGCTGCCGCCTGCCTGCTCGCAGTACTTACCTGTTTCGATGGTGAGGGTCTTTCCGGCGAGCTCCATTGTAAATGTTTTGCCTTGCATGTTCATGCTCCTTTTCATACTCTCTTTATAAACCATTTTATTATACATTATTTACAGTAATATGGCAAGAGAAAAGGCTCCTCCTTTCGGAAGAGCCCAGCAGGCAGTTTTTAAGGTCATCTGCGCTTTTTGCCCAGCATTGCGCCCGCCGCGCCCAGGCGTCGCCGGTCTTAGGGGTTGCAAGGCAGTTATACCCGCCTGTGCGGAAGGCAGTCCTGTAATTCCGGCAGGGTACGCAATCGCTGTAACGGGTGCATACATCGCCGCAGCCCCAATGGCCGCAGGTATTGCGGTAGTAGCAATCATCATAGTACCAGCCGGGACGGCAATAGTCATAAGTGGAAGAGGTGCATTCAGCCTTTCCGTTGTAATTTACGGTTTCAGCGCCGTATGCAGCTGCCACATTATAGTATACGGTAGTGTACTTTTTGCCGCAGGAATACCATGTATCCCTGCTTTTTTCACTGACTGAAATAGTCGTGGGTTCTTCCTCAGCAGCAGTACACCTTGTACGCTTGCACCTGCGAGAAGCTGTGATCATCTTGGTTTTGCAATCCCATGTACCCCAATTATACTCATAATCATGACCAAGGGCGGAGATAGTCGCATCGGCAATTTCGTTTTTCCCTTCACTGTCGCTAAACAGCTTACCACAAACACTGCACTCGTAGTGTTCTTTTATGCCGGTTTCAGTGCAGGTAGCAAGCTTGCCCGTTACTTTCTCTCCGAGTGTATGCTCGCTTGTTTTAGGTATCACTGTATCACTAAGATTTATTTCAATGGCAGGTTTTTCGTTTATGTTGCTGGTGCCATCCTTTTTAAAATACTTTCCACACTTATTACACTGATAATACCCAATATTGCCATCCTTGGCACAAGTCGGGGCGGTCGGCGCATGCCATACCATCGTACCACGATAAGTTGTTGTATGCTCATGGTTGCATCCCGTGGCCATTCCCGTACCGGCTTGATTTGTTTCACCAGTGGTCGTCTGAGGATTTTGGGTTGTTCCTTCGGCAGCTTTCTTTGCAGCTTCCTCAGCAGCTTTCTTTGCGGCCTCTTCCTCCGCTGCTTTCTTAGCGGCCTCTTCTTCGGCAGCCTTATTTGCTGCTTCCTCAGCGGCCTTCTTTGCGGCTTCTTCCTCCGCTGCCTTTTTTGCGGCTTCATCGGCTACGCTCTTAGCTTCTTCGGCGGCTTTCTTGGCTGCTTCTTCCTCAGCTGCTTTCTTGGCTGCTTCTTCCTTTAAGCTTAAGGCGCACTCCTCGCAAAGGCCGTTAGCATCTACCGATTCTCCTTCTTTTTTACAAACATTGCATGTTATCTTCGGAGCAGTTTCAAGAGCTTCTGCGCCTTTTCCTTCCTCCGCCAGCGCAGACGCCATGACAAGCACCATGGCCAGAGCCAGCATAATGGCAAATAATCTCTTCTTCATAAAAAGGCCTCCCTCAATTTGCTTTGTAAGCTTCCTTCGATAAGGGTATTATATCCCTAAGCATACGGATTTATCAAAGCTTTCATGTAAATAAAATATTAATTTTTTGACGAATTGTGCCGCCTTTTTGCAAAACGGCACAAGATGTTGTGGCGTATAAAAAAGAGCGGCCTTAAAGGCTGCTCTTATGCTTGCTCAATTACTTGCGCAGGCCAAGCTCGGCGCAGATCTTGCGGTAGCGCTCTATGTCGGTCTTTTTAAGATAGTTCTGAAGTCCGCGGCGGCGGCCAACCATTTTCAGCAGGCCACGGCGGGAATGATGATCGTTCTTGTTCTCCTTGAGGTGCTCGTTCAGGTGATTGATGCGCTCGGTCAGCAGAGCGATCTGAACTTCGGGAGAGCCGGTGTCGCCCTCATGGGTCGCATACTTGGCGATGATTTCAGCTTTGGTCATTTTAATTTCCTCCATATTTTTATAAATCGCCGGAAACCGAGTATTTCGCTTGGAGACGCGCAAAACACAGCCCCCGGTTCAAGGTCTATTAATTTTACCACAGTATAAACGCCTTGTAAATAGCTTTTTCAGCCTATCCTGCCGGTAAAGCGCAGCTCCTTCAGCCCCATTAAGGGCTCCTCCGGCTCGATGCTTCCATCCGGCAATACATCGCATATGATCCGGCGCCCTTCCGCCACGGCCAGGTACCTTCCGGGGCAGGGCAGCACGAGCCCCCCGGGCGCTTTAAGCGCGGTACGCCCGTTTTGCGGTGCTTCCTCGCAGCTCAGCATAAACTCATGCCCCAGCATGGCGTTGGCGCCGGCTATGTCCCCGCGCTCTATACAGCTTCGTATCCGCGTGCTGGATATGGGCTCGCCGCCGTACATGAGCGCGGGTATCTCGTATACCTCAAAGCCGTATTTTTCCCCCAGCCGGCGGAGCGTTTCCATGTTTCCCGCCCCCCTGCTGCCGAAGGTATAGTTGAAGCCGGCGACGGCGGCGCCCATGCGGTATTTTTCCAGCATATGCCGCACGAAGTCCTCAGGCTCCGTCGTCATAAGCCGCCTGTCTAGCCTTTCCGCCGCGACGGGGGCAAAGCCTTTCAGGGCGGCTATGCGCTCCGCGTCCGTCATTATCATTGAATAGGACTTGCCGAAAAGCCCCGCCGGGTGGTTGGAAAAGGTATATATAAGCGGGTCTGACCCGCTCCTTTCCGCCGCCGAGAGCATGGCGTTTATTATTTCCTGATGTCCCCTGTGTACCCCGTCAAAGGTGCCGAGGGCTATGGCCGTTTTATTCATTCCTCTTCCTGACCGAGGAAGGTGCATATATGCACCGCCTCGCCGTTTGATTTGGCTATCCCTAAAAATTTGCCGTTGCAGTATGCCCTGAGGGGGGTGTCCTTCGGCAGCCCCTCCATGCCCGGAAAAACCACCTCCGCGCCATGGGTCAAAAACCGTTCCCCCTTTTTATTCAGGGTCATTCTGGCTTCGCCTATATGTGCAAGCGCCTGCTCTATCGGGATGACCGCCATATAAAGCTCGTCCTTTTCCTTAAGCGCCTTCAGCTCGCCGATAGTAAAGCTGCCGTCCAGATCAAACGCCCCGGAGCGGGTGCGCAGCAGGAAGGACATATGTGCCGGCACTCCTATGCTCCCGCCTATGTCATGGCAGAGCGTGCGTACATATGTGCCTCTGGAGCAGACGATCCTTATGAGGTATCTGTTGCGGCCGGTCTGCGATATGAGCGAAAGCTCGGGCACGTTTATTTCCCTCACCTTACGCTCCACCTCAACCCCCTGCCGGGCAAGCTTGTACATCTTTTTCCCGCCCACCGAAAGGGCTGAATACAATGGCGCGGTCTGCCTTTGGCAGCCTGTGAAATCAGGCAGCGTTTCCCTCAGCATCTCCTCGGTAACCAGGGCGTCCGAGCGTTCTTCCGGCGCGCCGTAGGAGTCCTGTGTATCCGTGGCCACGCCGAAGGTTATCTCGCCTATGTATTCCTTTTCCTTGTCAACAAGATAATCAAAGAGCCTTGTCGCCCGGCCTATGCATATGGGCAGTACTCCGGCCGCGCCGGGATCCAGGGTGCCCGTATGGCCTACCCGCTTCATGCCGAATATATGCCGGATATCCGTCACCACATCGCTGGAGCTCATTCCCGGCGGTTTTAATACGTTCACTACTCCTTCCAGCATGCTTCAAGCTCCTTTTCGGCAAGCTGCACCGCTGTGCTTTCAGCCTCAGCCACACTGACTCCGTATTCGGTGTACCCG
>CALCEX010000070.1 GCA_937900325.1 uncultured Clostridia bacterium
ATCGGCGCCGTAACCGTAGCCGTTGAGACCGGCATGGTAGAGGCCAAGGAGCCCTGCACCGAGGTGGTACTCGAGGCTCCCGCCGGCATCATCCGCACAAAAGCCGAGGTCAAGGACGGCAAAGTTCTTGGCGTAACTCTGGAAAACGTTCCCTGTTTCCTGTATAAAGCTGACCAGAAGTTGGATATCGATGGCAGAGAGATATCTTTTGACATAGCCTTCGGCGGCTCCTTCTTCGCCCTTGTGGATACCGATAAACTCGGCCTTGTTGACGAAATCAGCCCAAAGACCATACCCTGCCTGACCGAGCTCGGCATGAAGCTGCTCGAAAAGATCAATAAAGAAATAAAGGTAAAGCATCCCCGTCTCGACATAAACACCGTTGACCTTGTTCATTTCTGCGGTCACAGCCTGTCCAAGGATGCGGACAAGCGCGGCGTCATCGTCTTCGGCCACGCTCAGGCGGATCGTTCCCCCGGCGGCACCGCGGTAAGCGCAAAGCTCAGCGCAATGTATGCCCACGGCGAGATAGGCGTTGGCGAGCCCTGCGTCTTTGAGTCCTTCATGGGTTCGAAGTTTAAGGCCGTCATAAGAGAGACCGTTGACGACTGCGGCTACAAGGCCGTCATATGCCTCGTTACCGGCTCCGCCCACATTACAGGCGAGGCGACCTATATCGTTGACCCGACCGATCCACTGAAGTACGGCTTCATCGTAGGCTAGACCAAACCGGCCAGAAAGCCGAAGATCGGAAACGAGATAATAAAAAACCTTTTGAAGACAGCGGTAAGTCGCATGGGTATATTTTTCTCATATTGACTATTGCATCGCTTTGGACGATAATAAGCCTTGAGGATTGATAAATTTTTCATCATCCTCGCCCCCGTCGTCAGCTTTTACTATCGTTATAAGGTTTGGCGCAGCAAATGCGCCACTAACATAAAAATATAAGGAGAGCAGGTCATGAATTACAACCCCAAGATAAACCTCAGCAGGTTTGAAGCAAGCTTCAAGGCCATCGACGCCCATACAGCTGGCGAGTTCTGCCGTATAGTGTACTCCGGCTTCCCCAAGCCCGAGGGCAGCACCCCCATCGAGCGCAAGCACTGGCTGGAAAAGCACTATAACCACTATCGCACCGCCCTGATGCTGGAGCCCCGCGGCCACCACGATATGTTCGGCGCGTACATCTGCGAGCCCATCAATCCCGAGGCCGACTTTGCCGTATTCTTCATGGATACCGGCGGATGGCTCAATATGTGCGGCCACTGCACCATCGGCGCCGTAACCGTAGCCGTTGAGACCGGCATGGTAGAGGCCAAGGAGCCCTACACCGAGGTAGTCCTCGAGGCTCCCGCCGGCATCATCCGCACCAAGGCCGAGGTCAAGGACGGCAAGGTTCTGGGCGTAACCCTTGAGAACGTACCCGCTTTCCTGTATAAGCCCAACCAGAAGGTCGTCATCGACGGCAAGGAGATCACCTTTGACATCTCCTTCGGCGGCTCCTTCTTCGCCCTTGTAGATACCGATAAGCTGGGCCTCGTTGACGAGATCAACGAAAAGACCGTTCCCTACCTCACCCAGCTCGGCATGAAGCTGCTGCACACCATCAACAAGGAGATCAAGGTGCAGCATCCCCGTCTGGACATCACCAGCGTAGACCTCATCGAGTTCTACGGCCACAACGTATCCCCCGATGCAGACAAGCGCAACGTCGTTATCTTCGGCGAAGGCTCTGCCGACCGTTCCCCCTGCGGAACCGGCACCTCTGCCAAGCTGGGCACCCTGTATGCAAAGGGCGAGCTGAAGGTTGGCGAACCCTTCATCTATGAATCCTTCATGGGCACCAAGTTCAAGGGCGTTATCGAGAAGGAAGTCGATGAGTGCGGCTACAAGGCCGTCATACCTCTCATCACCGGCACCGCCTACCTCACCGGCGAGGCGACCTATGCCATCGACCCCGTCGATCCTCTGAAGTACGGCTTCATCGTAGGCTAAAGCTTACAGGCAATATAAAGGGAGCAGCCTTAGCTGCTCCTTTTTTTCGACCCTTCTCCTTGCGCCGCCGTCCGTCATCGGTTATAATCATAAGCGAGGTGATAAGAGGTGACAAACGAAGAAAGAATACTTGAGGCGCTGTCCGAAATAAAGGCCGCCATACTCGAAAACAAAAGGGAAATAACCAGAACCAATATGCGCCTGGAAAACGAGATCATTCCGCAGCTTCACCTTCTGGCCGAAGGGCATAACATGCTCATACAGACCCTCGCGCCGAAAACAAAGGTGGACCAGCTCGAGGAAAAGGTACAGACGCTGGAGTTTGCCGTAAAGATGGTAAATGCCGAGCTGCAGAGCATGAAGAAAGCGCAGTAAGGTACAAGAAACAGAATATAATGCTTTTATATATGCCCCGCCGAAGCCGCTCCGGCGGGAGTTTGCTTTTTTGGCGCGGCTTGGGATTTCCTCCTTCCGCTGTTAAACTCCGGCACCGGTATTACCTTTGGCGTTTTTTTACCTGCGGCGCGCCGCTTCCGCCGGCCGAGTGTACCCCCAGCATAAACAAAACCCTGCCGGTAAAGCTCCGACAGGGCTTTTGCATCTGTAATTTTATTTTTTTGTCAGGCTTTTCTTTTTCTCTTTGCTTCTTTTCTCTTTGCTTTTCTCCCGAAAAGAAAAGAGAAAGAAGTGGGGCTTTAATACGGCACCCTCTCGCTCTCGGTGCCGTTTCGCCTTGTGATGCGGAGCGTATCCAGATACTCCAGCAGCGGCTTGGCGTTCTTTCGGCTGGTGCCTATCATGTCGCGTATCATGGCGATGGTGATCTTGCCCTCTGAGGCCAGTATTTCCCTTGCCTTCTCCGCGACGATGCCGGTATATTTGGGCAGGGTGACAAGCCCGTCCGGCAGCAGCACCACCTTTCCCTCGGCGGCCAGGAGCTGCAGAAGATCCTCCGCCATGGCCGGCTGTATGCCGGGAAGCTGTATATCGGCGGTATTAAGAAACTCAAAGCCCGCCTTGTCCAGCATGGCGGTAAGGGCGCTTTCAAACTGCTGATAGACCTGATCGTGGGGTATCGCATAGCCGCCCTCGCATATGAACTCGCCGCTGCGCTTTATGCGGCCCGAGTCCTCAAGGCGCTGCATGAATTCGTCAAACACGTTCTGCTTGAGCTTGCTCAAAAACCTTACACGAAGCTCCGCCTTGCGGCTGCCCAGCCTGTACGGGTTCTTTTTATGGAAATCCTCAAGGTATGCCACCATATCGCCGGCCACCCTATCCCGGTAGGAGGCGTGCATGAGGTAAATATCCTTCTTCATCGGGAAGGTGTCCACAAGGCCCTGCTCCCGGAGCTTTTCAACCTCCGCCATGGTCTCCTCGGCGGTAAGGCCGGTGAGCTTTGCCACCTCCGCCGCGGTTATGGCGGAATCGCTGTGCTGCCTGATTATCAGCTCTATCATGTCCCCGTGGCCGCCCTCCTCCTTGACGGTCATTTCGGATATGGCCCTTTCGTCGAACCGCTTCTTCTTTGCCGGGTTGGCCTCTATGACCACGCCGCCGCCGATGGTCTCCATGGGGGAATAAAAGCGCACTATGAATCTGTCCCCCCGGCGCACGGCTATCTCCTCCTCCAGCCGGAGCTGGGCAAGGCCGCTCTCGCCGGGGCCTATCTCCTCCTTATCGAGAAGCACCGCCCGGCAGAGCACCTCGCTGGTGCCGGTAAAAAGATGCAGCCGGGTGCGGTTGTCTATCACCCTGTTGGATGAGGGCAGCACCCGCAGCCGCACATCCAGCATCATGGTGTTCTTCATGCTGTTTACCGGGGCCAGCACGCAGCCGCGGCGTATTTCGCTTTTCTTGATATTGGAGAGGTTTATGGCTACCCGCTGGCCGGCGAAGCACTCCTCCGCGTCCCTGCCATGGACCTGTATGCTGCGTATCTTGCAGGTTTTGTTCACGGGGTATATCTCAAGCTGATCCTCCTTGCGTATCCGTCCGGAGATAAGCGTGCCTGTGACTATGGTGCCGAAGCCGGATATGGAGAATACCCGGTCTATTGGCAGCCGGGGTATTGTGTCCGTATCCTTGGGGGCTACCTCCTCCTCCGCCATGCGCTCTATAAGGCTCACGAGCTTATCAAGCCCCGCGCCGGTGACGCTGGACACCTCCACCATGGGCGCGCCTTCGCAGAAGCTGCCCTTGAGCTCCTCCCGGATGTCCTCCTTTACCATTTCGAGCCAGTCCTCATCCACAAGATCGCACTTGTTGAGCACGATTATGCACTTTTCTATGCCCAACAGGCCCAGTATATCCACATGCTCCCTGGTCTGCGGCATTATGCCCTCATCCGCGGCGATGACCAGCAGCACAAGATCCATGCCCACTACTCCCGCCACCATGTTGTTTACGAACTTCTCGTGGCCCGGCACGTCTATTATGCCCACCCTGTTGCCGCTGGGCAGGTCAAACCAGGTAAAGCCCAGGTCTATGGTTATGCCCCTGCGCTGCTCCTCCTCCCATCGGTCGGTATTGCGGCCGGTGAGCGCCCTTATGAGGGTGGTCTTGCCGTGGTCTATGTGTCCGGCTGTGCCTACTATTATATTCTTCATATTTTATTTTACCCCCAGTATCCCCGCGGCCTCCGCCGCGATAAGCTCCGCCTCGCCCGGCTGCACCGTGCGCATATCCATGAGCGCCCTGTCCTCCTGCACCCGGCAGATTATGGGCATTTTCGCCCTGCGCAGCGCCTCCTCAAAGGCTGCGGTGGTCATGGAGAGGGGCTTTATCGCTACCGCGCTGCTCCGAAGCCTTTCAAGGGGCATGGAGCCGCCCCCGACCTGGGACTCGCACCCGACCACCTCGACGCGGGCGTTGACGTTTTGCAGCATGGCGGCAAGGCTCTCCGCCCGCTCCCGTATCTCTATGGGCGGCTGGGTGAGCATACGCAGCACGGGTATGTTCCGTATGGCGTTTTCCTCTGAAAGATATTCCTGAAGGGTGAGCTCCAGCGCCGCCGCCGTGAACTTGTCTATCCGGAACGCCCTCGTCAGGGGGTGCTTCTTTATCTTTTTGATATAATCCCTGCGGCCCACTATTATGCCCGCCTGGGGCCCGCCCAGCAGCTTATCCCCCGAGAAGCAGACTATTGCCGCCCCCGCCCTTATGGATTCCTGCACGGTGGGCTCGTAGGTAAGGCCGTATTTTGAAAGGTCTATGAGCACGCCGCTGCCTATGTCCTCTATTACGGGCAGGCCGTGCTTATTGCCCAGCTCCGCAAGCTCCGCCACGCTTACGCTCTCGGTAAAGCCCACCACGCGGAAATTGCTGGTATGCACCTTGAGCAGCGCCGCAGTGTTCTCGTTTATGGCGTCCTCATAATCCGAAAGGTGGGTCTTGTTGGTCGTGCCCAGGTCTACCATTATTGCGCCGCTCTGTGCCATAACGTCCGGCACCCGGAACTTGCCGCCTATCTCCACGAGCTCCCCCCGGGATACCGGGACCTCGCCGCCACGGCAGAGGGCGGAAAGGGTCAGCATTACCGCCGCCGCGTTGTTGTTTACCGCCATGGCCGCCTCCGCGCCGGTTATTCTGCAAAGGAGCTTTTCAAAGTGGGAATACCTTTCCCCTCTCGCCCCCGCCTCAAGGTCGTATTCCAGATTGGAATAGCCTGAGACCACCGCCATTAGCTGCTCCGCGTGCTTTTTTGATATGAGCGCACGCCCCAGGTTGGTGTGCAGCACCGTCCCCGTGGCGTTTATTACCTGCCTGAGGTTGGGGGAAAAAAGCTTTTCCGCCGCCGCCGCTATATCGCCCGGGAGGCTCTCTATGCGCCTGGCGATCTCCTCCTTATCCCCGGAGCCCGCTATGAATTCCCTCAGCGCCTCCGTCCTCTCGCGTATGCAGTCCACGACTGTCTCCCGCCCGCAGCGGTCAAAAAGCCCCGCTTCCTCGCACTGCTCTATCAATACATCCACCTTGGGTATGGCTCTGAAAAAACGGTTTTTATCCATAGCGGGGGTCTCCTTCAAAAAACGTACATTATTAAAGATATTCTACCATATTAAGGGCAAAGATAAAAGCGGAAAGGGCGGGAATCATTTTGCCCCGGTTTTATCCCGGAATATTGACAAAGCCGGCGCAAGTAAATAAACTATAAAGGATAATGGGGCAACCGGCTATATAAATAAGAAAAAAATCAGGCGACCCGCTAAGGAGAAGATACATGGCAGAGAAAGAGAAAAAGACCTTTTACATCACCACGCCCATATACTACCCCAGCGACAAGCTGCACATAGGCCACAGCTATACCACCGTTGCGGCGGACGCCATCGCCCGCTATAAGCGCATGACGGGCTACGACGTTTACTTCCTCACCGGGAGCGACGAGCACGGCCAGAAGATAGAGCGCAAGGCAAAGGCCAGGGGCATCACCCCCAAGCAGTATGTTGACGAGATAGTGGCTACCTTCCAGGATCTCTGGAAGCTCATGTGCATATCCAACGACGGCTTCGTCCGCACCACGGACGATTACCATGTAAAGGCCGTTCAGAAGATATTCCGCAAGCTGTACGAGCAGGGCGACATCTACAAATCCGCCTATGAGGGCTGGTACTGCACCCCCTGCGAGAGCTTCTGGCTGGAGCGCCAGCTCAAGGACGGCTGCTGCCCGGATTGCGGCAGGCCGGTTGAAAAGGTCAAGGAGGAGAGCTATTTCTTCAGGATGAGCAAATACGCCCCCCGCCTCATACAGTACATAAAGGATCACCCGGACTTCATTCAGCCCCCCGCCCGCACCAACGAGATGCTGAACAACTTTCTGCTGCCCGGCCTCGAGGATCTGTGCGTATCCCGCACCAGCTTCACCTGGGGCATACCCGTGGATTTCGACCCGAAGCACGTCGTATACGTCTGGCTGGACGCCCTTTCCAATTACATAACAAAGCTGGGCTTCTATTCCGACGACGACAGCCTGTATAAAAAATACTGGCCCGCCGACGTTCACCTGGTGGGCAAGGAGATAGTAAGGTTCCATACCATAATCTGGCCCATAATGCTCATGGCGCTGGGCCAGCCCCTGCCAAAGCAGGTATTCGGCCACGGCTGGCTGATACTGGAGGGCGGCAAGATGAGCAAATCCAAGGGCAACGTGGTAGACCCCGTAAAGCTCTGCAACCGCTACGGCGTGGACGCCATACGCTACTTCCTGCTCAGGGAGGTGCCCTTCGGCAGCGACGGCGTATTCTCCAACGAGGCGCTTATTTACCGCATAAATTCAGACCTCGCGAACGACCTGGGCAATCTGCTCTCCAGAACGGTGAGCATGATAGACAAGTATTTCGGCGGCGTTATACCAACCCCCTCCTGCCCCGTGCCGGAGGAGGACGAGCCCGTAATAGCCCTTGCCAACGGCCTGCCCGAAAAGGTCGAGCAATACATGACGGAATTCAAGGCCCCCGAGGCGCTGGAGTCCATATGGGCGCTCATAGGCGCGTGCAATAAATACATAGACGTGACCGCGCCCTGGATACTGGCGAAGGACGAGGCCAAGAGGGACAGGCTCGCCACCGTCATGTACAACCTTGCGGAAAGCCTCCGCATAGTAGGCATATTCCTCCAGCCCTACCTGCCCAACACCGCGCCAAAGCTCTTTGAGCAGCTCGGCGTTCCCGGCGAGCTGACGGCCTACGATTCCCGCAGCTTCGGCAAACTGCCCGCCGGCACGCGGGTTCACAAGGGCGAGGCGCTGTTCCCCCGCATAGACGTTAAAAAGGAGCTCGAGGAGCTGGAGGCGGAGACCGCTGCGTCTGTCGCCGCGGCGGAGGCTGCGGCAAGGGCGGCAGAGGCAAAGGAGGCGCCAAAGCCCGAGATGCCGCGCGACTTCATAGACTTCGACACCTTTGAAAAGGTAAAGATAAAGGCCGCCAAGGTAATGGACTGCAAGCTGGTCGAAAAGAGCAAGAAGCTGCTTCAGTTCACGCTGGACTGCGGCGAGGCGCAGCCCCGCACCATACTTTCCGGCATCCGCAAGTGGTACCCGGAGCCGGAGAAGCTCATAGGCCGCACGGTCATGATCGCGGCGAACCTTGCCCCCCGCAGGATAGCCGGCATAGAAAGCCAGGGCATGATACTTTCCGCCATAACCGAGGGCGAGGAGGGCGAGACCCTCTCCCTGCTCACCGCAATGGAGCCGGAAAGCATCCCCGGCGGCAGCGACGTAGGCTAAGCCTACAGCACACAAAAAGGAGCGGCGTTTTGCCGCTCCTTTTATGCTGCCGTTTGTTACTTTATGGCGTCTACCTGCACATAGCCCACGGGGTTGCCGGTATCATCGCCCAGTACCTGAACATAGGCCCAGGAGCTGCCGGGGGTGTAGCTCCTCACTATCACGCTGTCGGTAGGATACAGGTCAAACACCTGCTTGCCGGAGGTGCTGGGGGAACCGTACAGTATCGTCTGGTAGTTGGGCGCATACTGGCCGCCCACGGTGAGCTCCGCCTTGACGGTGCTGTTGTCATCGTCGCCGTAATATATCTTCGCGCCGCAATAAGGGCAATACAGATCGCCGTAGTTTATGGCCTTGCCGCATCTGCTGCAATAATACCTGACGCCGGTGCTGCCGCCGGGATTGTAGCCGCCCCTCTGGGTGAGGTACAGGCTGCTGCAATAGCCCTGCACGCCGCTGCTGGTCTTTACAGATATCCACTTGCCGTAGGTCTGGCCGGTATAGGTCACGGCCTCGCCCCTTTCAAGGGTGTAGACCACGCGGTATCTGGTGCTGGGGCCCTGGCGGACGTTAAGGCCGGTGGTGGCATAATAGGTGCCGTAGTTGCCGCTGGGGTAGCTGGGGGTGCTGGGGGTGCTGGAGCCGCTCTGCTTTGCATAGAGCTTCAGGTACCTGGCGCTTGCATAGGCGGTGGAGCCGTCGGCGGTGAGCAGCTTGAGCCAGTTGCCGCTCTTGCCTATGGCGGTGCACTGCTGGCCCCTGTTCAGGGAGCCTACGATGGAATACTTGGTGCCGGGGCCGCTGCGGACGTTCAGCGCGGTAGTGGCATAATAGGTGTCGCCGCAATCCCGGCATACCTTCAGGGTGACGCCGTGCCGGCCGGTGTTGTGGCCGGGCTCATACTTTGAATTTGAATTTGAATAGGAAAGATAGTTGCCGGCCACATAGGCGTAGCCGTAGCCGCCCCACACTATCTCATACCAGCCGCTGTATACGCGCCCGGTAGCCGCGACCATATCGTTCTTCTCAAGAGAGCCTACGATATAATAGCTGGTGCCGGGGCCGCTGCGGACATTCACCGCGCGGGTGGCGTACATTCTGGTCTCGGCGGAAGCTACCGCGGTAAAGCTAAGCATGAGCGCCGCTATAAGCAGGACCGAAAGAACCTTTGAAACGCTTCTTTTCATTTTTTATTCATACCTCCCGATAGAATATCCGGCGATGCTCTTTTCGCTCGCCCTGTGTGTAATTGTATTATAGCCGGGAATAAAGAAAAAACATTATGCTTATCTTTAAGAATTTGTTAACGATTGATGAAATTGGGGCCGCGGCTTCTTTGCCACACAACATATTGTGGCTGGCATAAAGCCCTATTTTTGCCCATATTATTCACAAATCCCGCCTTGTACGGCTATTGCCGCGATGATATAATAAGTCGTACCATCAGTTGACAAGGACACACAAGGTTTTATGAGCCAAATAGCACGGCATAGCCGCGTCGTCCTCATTTGAAATACAACCAGTATTTCTGCACTCGTCCTCCTTGCCCTGCCATACTCTTTGGCTTCTAAAACTCAAAGACCCTAAAGAGCTTGTTTTGAGGGCGATCCAAGGCCGAGGAGCGCAGTACTACTGGATGTAATACAAGCGACGAGAACGCAGGAGCGTCCCAAAACAAGCCTTTCGGGCTTGTGTGCTCTTGTCAACTGATGGTCAATAAAACTGAAAGCCCTGGAGAACGCAATGGACGAAAACAAGCACAACACCCCGGAAAGCGCTCCGGAGGAAAAGGAAATAGAAACAGCCCGGCCGGCAGAGGGCGGCCCCGGCGAGGCCAACGCCGCGGGCACCGGCGCTGGCAAGGGCGGGCGAAGCCTCCGCAACACGATACTGACCTGCGTAAGCATAGCCCTGGTGCTGTTCGCGGCGATAATATTGCTGCGCCAGTACGTATACCTGCCCGGAAAATACGAGGCGCCCCCCACCCCTGCGCCGACGCCGGAGGTATCCGCCACCCCGGAGCCAACCCCCTATGTAAAAAAGATACCCGTGATGATGTACTTTACGGCCAGGGAGATAAGCTTCCCGGTAGAGACTGTGGGCATAGTTCCCTATACCGACAGCAAGGGCAATGAGGTAAAGGCCGAGGACGGCAGCACGGTATACACCATGGGCACGGTGGATTCCGAGAAGGTAGCCGCCTGGCTGGACGCCAGCGCCTCCCCCGGCGAATACGGCAACGCCATATTCAACGGCCATGTATCATGGAAAAAGGTAGCGGGCGTTTTCTCCATTCTCCCCAAGATGGAGGCTGGCGAGGAGATCGTGATCGAATACGACGACGGCAGCACAATGTCCTTCACCGTGACGAGCGTTGACATTTACGGCATAGACGAAGTGCCGGATACCGTAATGGCCTACGATACCGGCGATTCCCGCATGACGCTCATCACCTGCTACGGCGAAAGCTGGAACAGCAGCCTCGGCACCCGAAACCAGCGCTGCGTGGTAGTGGCCAAGCCCACTGACAGCTCCCGGATCATAACGCCTCCCGCAGCCACCGCGGATCCCAATGAGGATTGCGATACCTGAGACGACTGACCTTTGCGGCACGCAAGCGACAACGCCGCCCCGGCTCCCCGGGGCGATTATTTTTCTTTTCCTTCACATTTCTTTAATCGGCCTTTAACCTTTCCCCCTTATAATATACTTAAAATTATTGTAGTATAATTCCTTTGGCTTTTTGCGCTTTTTCCGTTTTCTGCTGAAAAATGGGATATATAAAAAGCCGCAGGGCAATATGAACGGGGAGGTTCAGATGCCGAAAAAGACCGCCATAATATTCGGAGATTCCATAATGAAGGGCACGGTGTATGAGGGCGGAAGGTACCGCTCCTGCTGCAACGAGGTTTTTCTGCCCAAAATGGAGGGGCTGGGCATAGCCCTTGATAACCGTTCCCGCTTCGGCTATACCGCGGAACGCGGGCTGGGGCTCATCAAAAAGGCGGTCGCCGCCGGGGAAAGGCCGGATTACGCCCTTGTAGAATACGGCGGGAACGACTGCAACTTCGACTGGCCCGCCATTGGCCGCGACCCGGACTACCCCCATCAGCCCTTAACGGCCCTTGGGGATTTCGAGGCCATCATGCGGGAATGCATAGGGCTGCTGCGCGGCGCGGGCATTACCCCGGTGCTCATGTCTCTGCCGCCCATAGATTCCGACAAATACTATGAATACATAATCTCCAGGGGCGTGAACAGGGCGAACCTGCTCAAATTCCTGGGCTCTCCCCTTTCCATGTACCGCTATCAGGAGCTGTATTCCGACGCCGTATCAAAGCTGGCCCTCTCGGAGGGGCTGCCCTTTGTGGATGTGCGCTCCGCATTTCTCAGGTGCATAGGCAGTCCCTTTGGCCGGCTCATATCCGGCGACGGCCTGCACCCCACCGAAAAGGGGTATGAGATAGTCGCCGATTGCTTCAGGGAGCGGCTGGAAGCAATAAAGTGACGCTTGCGCGGCAGAAAATTAGCATATTCCTCTTGCAATTATGCGAAAAGTATTGTATCATAATCAAGTGCGGCAGCGAAGGCTGGTCCGCACCGGTTATGGAGCAGTATCGAAGTGGTCATAACGGGCACGACTGGAAATCGTGTGACGGTCGAAAGCCGTCCGTGAGTTCGAATCTCACCTGCTCCGCCAACGGCAAAAGACCTCCCATCAGGGAGGTCTTTTGTTGTTATGATGAAGCCCCCCTACTCATACACCTCTTTCTTGAGCACGCCTATGTAGGGCAGGTTGCGGTAATGGCCCGCATAGTCAAGGCCGTAGCCCACCACGAACTCATCGGGTATGTCGAAGCCGACGGCGTCCGCGCCGGAGCCGCCGCCGTGGCGGGGCTTATCGAGAAGGCATACCGTCTTCATGGAGGCGGGCTTCCTTGAGGCGAAAAGCTCCTCAAGATAGCGCAGCGTAAGGCCGCTGTCTATTATGTCCTCCACTATCACCACATGGCGGCCGGTTATGTTGGAATCAAGGTCCTTTATTATCCGCACAACGCCTGTGGATTTGGAGCTTGCGCCGTAGCTGGATACCGCTATGAAGTCCATAAACAGGGCGCAGTCCATCGCCCGGCAAAGATCCGCATAGAATACCGACGCGCCCTTGAGTATGCACACCATAAGCGGCTGCCTGTCCCGGTACTCCTCCGCCAGCGCCGCGCCCAGCTCCCTGACCCTTTCGCTTATCTGCTCCCCGGTGAAAAGCACCCTCTCAATGTCGTTTTTTGGCGTAGTTATTCGCATTTTGCTTCTCCTTATATGTAAAATTTCAATATATAATGCTTTTTTCAGCGCCCGAGCCATATAAGAGTCTATCGGAAAAGAGGGTGCTTGTCCAGCAAAATCGGTATTGCTATTTGTCCCTTAATTTGTTATTTTAATAGCATCAGATCACTTATTCATACAAAAGAGGTTGCCAATATGCGCTCTGAAAAACTCGATATCAGGACAGTTGTAGGCATAACCGGGGCATACGTGGCGTACATGATGGGCTCCGGTTTTTCCACGGGACAGGAGATACTTCAGTATTTCGCCTGCTATGGCATGGCGGGGCTTTTCAGCATACTTCTGTGCATGGGGCTTCTGATATTCGCCGCGGTATCCTTCACCCGGGCCGGCTACCTGGAAAAATTCCAGAAGCCCGAGGACGTATACATATACTACTGCGGCAAAAGGCTGGGCAAGGCATACCATTATTTCACCTCGGCAGCCATTTACCTCTGCTTCATAGTCATGGTCGCTGCGGCGGGCGCCGCGGTAGAGCAGTATTTCGGCGTATCCCGCATAATAGGCGCGGTAGCCATAGGCGCGCTGGCCTGCGCCACGGTCATGCTGGGGCTGAATAACCTCGTGAGCATACTGGGCCGCATAGGGCCTGTCATGATAGTCATGGTAATACTCATGGGAGTAATCGCCATTTGCCGCTCAGACCTCGGCGCGGCCGCCGGCATCATCGCAAGGATACCCGATATGCAGCTCCTCAGGGCATCCCCAAGCTGGGCGCTGGCCTCCGTAAGCTATGTGGGCATAAGCGTGGTATGGCTGGCAAGCTACCTTACCTCAATAGGCAAAAACGCGGGCAGCATAAGGAGCGCCTCCTTTGGCGCGGCGGGCGGCGTGATAGTATTTTACATAGGCATGCTGCTCATATACTTCGCCATAATGCTCAACATAGACGAGCTTGCCGGCACCCAGATACCCATGCTCATACTCGCCAAGCACATAAGCCCCGTAATGAGCGCCGTATTCTCCGTTATAATAGTGACCGGCATATACACGGCCTCCGTGCCGCTGCTCTGGCAGACGGCATTCCGCCTTGCGGAGGAGGGCTCGCTGCGCTTCAGGCGCATATCCGTCCTTCTTGCCGCCGTTGGCATAGCGGCGAGCCTGCTGCTGCCCTTCAACCGCCTTATGAACATAGTTTATGTGCTGATAGGCTATCTGGGCTTTCTGCTGCTGGCGTGCATGATATTGAAGGCGGTAAAAATAATAAAATAAAAAATACAGCATTTTTATTGAAGGGAGAGATATCATGAACAACGCGCCCATGAAAAACATCGCCAAATCCGAGGTGCTCACCCTCAAGGAGCAGGTCGCGTATCAGGAGGGGCAGGTGGTCAGTAAGACCCTCGCCCAGAACAGCGCCGTGAGCGTCACCCTCTTTTCCTTTGACAAGGGCGAGGAGATAAGCACCCATTCCTCCGGCGGCGACGCCTTCGTCACCTGCCTTGACGGCAGGGGACGCATAACCATAGACGGCGTTGAGTACATACTTTCAGAGGGGCAGTCCATAGTGATGCCCGCCGGCCACCCCCACGCGGTATACGGCCTCGAGCGGTTCAAGATGCTGCTGGTGGTGGTGTTTTAGCAGGGAAGGCGGCAGTATGAAGCGTTTTATCCCGGCCCTTATCCTTCCCCTGCTCCTGCTCACCGCCTGCAAAAGCGCCGAAAAATTCGACCCCGGGGACTACACCTTCCCGCCTGAGGACGTGCGGGAGATGGAGTGGGCGCTCGATGAGGCGGGGCTTGGCGGCTACAGGGCGGAGGACGCCCGCACGACCACCGACAGGGTGCCGGACGACATCGCCATAATGCGGCTCACGAAAAAGGGCTGCGACACGGTCGTAATGGTCAATATGCTGCTTTTTGGCGGCGCGGAGCGGCAATGCGGCATCAGCTTCGGCTATAACCAGAAGCCGGGAGACGAGGAGCGGCTGAGCGCCTTTGTTTCGGATGACTACCCGCTTTTCTGGAAGCTGGCGGGCATAGCATTGGAAGCGCCGGAGGCGGTGGAAAAGCTGCAAAAGGACTGCGCCGGATATTTTACAGAGCCGCCGGAGGATACCTCCGAATGGAAATGGAGCGGCGAGGAGGGCGAGCTTTCCTGCACCGCAAGCTATTACTTCCACCCCGGGTTTGAGCTTTGGCTGCCTTGGGAGATAACGCTGAATAAATAATACGCAAAAAAGAGCCCCGCAGGGCTCTTTTTCTTTTTCCTTTAGAAGGCGGCTATGACAGCGCCCTCATACTTTTCCTCCATGAACTTCTTGGCGGTGTCGCTCTGAAGGGCGGCAAGCAGCGCCTTGGTGGCGGGGTCGTTCTCGTGGCCTTCCTTTACCACCAGCACGTTGGCGTAGGTATCGGCGGCGATGGAGTCCTTATCCTCTATGGCAAGGGCGTCCTTGACCTTCAAGCCGGCCTGAATGGCGTAGTTGCCGTTGATGACCGCCGCGTCCACATCCTGGAGCGAACGGGCAAGCTGGGCCGCCTCTATCTCCTTGATCTCAAGGTTTTTGGGGTTCTCGGCTATATCCAGCACGGTGGCGGTGAAGGTAACGCCCTCCTTCAGCTTTATAAGGCCCTGAGCCTCCAGCAGCAGCAGCGCGCGGGCTTCGTTCGTGCCGTCGTTGGGTATGGCGATGGAGCCGCCCTCGGGTATTGCGGAAAGTTCCTTGGTCTTGCCCGCGTAGATGCCGAAGGGCTCATAGTGTATTTTGCCCACGGCTACCAGATGGGTGCCGTTTTCCTTGTTGAAGTTCTCAAGATAGGGGGTGTGCTGGAAGTAATTGGCGTCCAGGTCGCCCTCCTCGAGGGCAGTATTGGGCAGCACATAGTCGGTGAACTCCACGACCTCAAGGTCATAGCCCGCCGCCTTGAGCTCGTCCTTTACGGCGTTGAGTATCTCCGCATGGGGAGTGACGGACGCGCCTACCCTGATCTTTACAAGCTCTGTGGGAGCGGCGCTCTCATCAGCCTCCGGCGCAGCGGTAGCGGCGGGGGCCGCGGTATCGGCGGGGGCAGTCTCTGCGGGGGCAGTCTGTGCGCAGGCCGCGAAGGACAGCGCAAGTACAAGTGTCAGTGCGATAGCTATAAGCTTCTTCATTTGTGTTTTCCTCCTGAAAAATATTTTAATTTTTATATATCAAGCCTGACGGCTCAATTATCTATCTTCTTCTTTTATCGGATCTCACTACCAGCCTGTCGCCGATAAGCTGTATGAGCTGGACCAGCAGCACCAGCAGCACCACGGCTATCCACATCATATCGGCCTGGAAGCGGTGGTAGCCGTAGTTTATGGCTATGGCGCCCAGCCCGCCGCCGCCCAAGGCGCCCGCCATGGCGGAATAGGAAAGTATGGTGGTAGTGACTATCGCCGCGCCGTTGAGCAGGGACGGAGTGCTCTCGGGCAGCAGCACCCGGGTGATTATCTGGAACACCGTTGCGCCCATGCTCTGGGCCGCCTCTATCACGCCGTGGTCAACCTCCTTAAGCGACCCCTCCACCATGCGGCCCACATAGGGCGCCGCCGCTATCACGAGCGGGGGTATCACCGCCGTGGAGCCTATGGTGGTGCCAACGAGGAAGCGGGTAAGGCCCAGCACGCACACCATGAGTATCAGAAACGGCACCGAGCGGAGTATGTTCACCACTATGTCCAGCGTTCTGTACAGCACCGGCCGTGGGCTTATGCCGTCCGGGGCGGAGGTGGTCAGCAGCACGCCTATGGGCAGGCCCAGGAGATAGGATAAGGCGGTGGATACGAAGGTCATGTACAAAGTCTCGAGTATGCCCTCGCCAAAGAGCTTCACAATCTGCGGATCAAACATGGTATGCCTCCTCAAGGTACTGTACCCCGTGAAGATCGAGGTACTTCTTCATCTTATCGCCAATTTCCCGGTTTTCCGGGAGCTGTATGAGGGTATAGCCGTGCATCTTGCCCTCTATGGTCTTTGTATCCGCAAAGAGTATGTTCACCGGCGCGCCGCACTCCAGCACCATGTCGCATATTACGGGGCTGGAGGTCTGGGTGCCGTCGAATATGATGCGCAGGCACCTTTCGCCCAGCACCTCCTCGCCGAGCCTTCCGCTTGCATAGAGGAGCTTCCGCGCTATATCCGTCTTTGGGTTCATGAATATGTCGGATACGTCGCCGACCTCCGCTATGCGGCTGTGGTCTATTATGGCCACCCTGTCGCATATCTCCTCTATGACGCTCATCTCGTGGGTTATGACTACTATGGTTATTCCCAGGGTCCTGTTTATCTCCTTGAGCAGGGACAGTATGGAGCGGGTAGTGGTGGGGTCAAGGGCCGAGGTGGCCTCGTCGCAAAGCAGCACCTTCGGCTTTGGGGCCAGCGCCCGGGCTATCGCGATCCTCTGCTTCTGCCCGCCGGAAAGCTGCGCGGGATAGGCCTTTTCCCTGTCCTCCAGCTCAACCAGCTTCAGAAGCTCCCTTGCCCGGTCTATGGCGTCCTTCTTGCTTACCCCCGCTATCTCCAGCGGGAAGCAGATATTCTCCAGGGCGGTCTTTTGCATGAGCAGATTGAACTGCTGGAATATCATGCCTATGCCCCTTCGGGCGTTGAGCAGCTCCTTCCTGTTCAGCGCCCCGAGCTTTTTGCCGTCCACCGTTACGCTGCCCTCGGTGGGGTGCTCAAGGTAGTTCATGCATCTTACCAGCGTGCTCTTGCCCGCCCCCGAGAGGCCGATTATGCCGAATATCTCCCCCGCCCTTATGGAAAGGTCTATATCCCGCAGGGCGGTCACGGCGCCCGCCCCGGCGCCAAAGGTCTTTGTAAGGCCCCTTATCGCTATCATTTCCCGCTCTTCCATCTTTTTCTCCTGTTTGTTGAATTTTGAAAAATATCGCATTAAAAAAGCCGCAAGCTCACGCGCTTACGGCCCATAATTCAAAATACCGCCTTTATTGTGAAAGGCTTTATTGCAGGCAACGCAAGCGCTCTCCATGCCCGAGGGACATGGAGCAGCACATCATCATGCCGTACATAATAGCAGCGTTGTTTATCATATATGCTCTCCTTTCCCTTTTGCATGGGCCGTCCGCCCTGCCGGATTTATCATTTTTCGGAATCATAACACGGATAAGCGGGCTTTGTCAACTGTTATTTTTATTTTTTTGCAACGCGCCGCTTTTTTCAGATTTTTTCCACATTATAATCCGAAAAGCCGCTCCGCGTTTTCCTCCGCCGCCCTTTCCATCTCCTCCGGGCTTATCCCCTTTATCTCCGCCATTTTGCGGCAGATGACCGGTACGCTCCCGGGGTCGTTGCGCTCCCCGCGGCGGGGCTCCGGGGCCATATATGGGCAGTCCGTCTCGGTGAGAAGCCTGTCGAGGGGGGTGGCGGCGCAGGCCGCGGGGCCCTTTTTGTTTGATTTGAAGGTCAACGCGCCGCCGAAGGCTATATAAAGCCCCAGCCCAACGCAGCGCTCCGCCGTTTCGGCGCTGCCGGAAAAGCAGTGCATGACGCCCCTGAGCCTTCCGTTATAGCCCTCCAGCACCTCCATGCAGTCCCCGTAGGCCTCCCTTATATGCATCGATACCGGCATATCCCTCTCTATCGCCATATCGAGCTGGCGGCGGAACAGCTCAAGCTGCTTTTCCCGGTCGTAGGGCTTCCAGTGGTAATCCAGCCCTATCTCCCCCAGCGCGACGCACTTCTCATGCTTCAGGTATTTTTCCAGCGCGGCGATATCGCTTTCCGTATAGCTTTCCGCGAATTCAGGGTGAATGCCGAAGGCAAGGTATATGCCGGGGTTTTTCTCCGCAAGCTCCGAGGAAGCCGCAAAGTCCCTCGGGTCGCAGGAAATTTCTATTATTTTGCCTACGCCGCTTTCCGCAAGGCGGCCTATGAGCTGCTGCCTGTCCCCGTCGAAGGCCGCGTCCGTCAGGTGGGCGTGGGTGTCTATGTACATCTAAAACTCCTTCTTTATGCTGCGCATGAACAGCGCGGTGAGCTCGTCCCTGGGGTCCGCGCCGTTGTAGAGCACCTCATGCACCGCGCGGCATATGGGCATATCCACCCCGTATTTTTCCGAAAGCGACATGATCGCCTCTACGGTATAATACCCCTCCGCGAGCTTGCCGTAGCTTCTGCCCCTTACAAAGGCCTCGCCGAAGGCCCGGTTATGGCTGAACTCGGAAAAGACCGTCGCCTGATAGTCGCCCAGATGGCAGAGGCCGTAGGCGGAGCGCTCTATCCCTCCCATTGCCGCTATGAGCCGGCCGACCTCCCGGGTGCCCCGCGCCATGAGCGCGCCCTTGAGGTTTGTCAGGCCCATGCCGTCCAGTATGCCCGCCGCTATGCCTATCACGTTCTTCGCGGCGGCCCCCACCTCGTTCCCTATAAGGTCCCGCCCGTAATAGAACCGTATGAGGCTGGAGCCGAACTGCGTCACAAGCCGCTCCTTCAGCTCCTCCGAGGTGCCGTCTATCACCATGCAGTTGGGTATCCCCGCCACGAACTCCTGAACGTGGCCGGGGCCCAGCCATACGGCGACGCCGCTTCTGGGCAGATATTCCAGCGCGATCTCTGAAAGCCTTTTGCCGCTGCCCTGCTCTATGCCCTTCATGCAAAGCACAAGGTCGCCCGAATAGCCCTGCGCGGCTATCTCGGAGGCCACCTCCCTGAAGGACTGCGCGCCCACCGATACCACTATCAGCTCCGCCCTTACGGCCTCCTCCATGCGGGATATGAGCCGTATGCTGTCTGGCAGCGTCACAGTGCCGTTGGTGCGGCTCTCCCTGAACTGCTTCATGTGGGGCGAGTCCTCCCGCCCGTAAAGGCTTACGTCGTGCCCCGTTTTGTCGAGATACCAGGCTATAAACGAGCCCCAGCGGCCGCAGCCTATTACCGTGATCTTCATGCCTTTTTTGTTCCTTTATACGTCTATTATCTGATAATTATAGAGGTTCGCGTACATTCCGCCAAGGGCCATAAGCTCCCTGTGGCTGCCCCTCTCGGCTATGCCGGAGGGCGTAAGCACAACTATTTCGTTGGCGCTCTTTATGGTGGAGAGCCTATGGGCAACGATTATGCAGGTGCGCCCCTTCGCAAGCTCAAACAGCTCCTGCTGTATCTCCATCTCGGTCTGGTTATCCAGCGCTGAGGTGGCCTCGTCCAGTATCAGTATGCCGGGATCCTTGAGGAATACCCGGGCTATGGATATGCGCTGCTTCTGCCCGCCGGAAAGCTTCACGCCCCGCTCGCCCACCTGGGTGTCGTAGCCGTCCTCCAGCGTCATTATGTAATCGTGGATGCGCGCCTTCTTCGCTGCCTCTATTACCTGCTGCTCCGTGGCGTCAAGATCGCCGTAGCGTATGTTGTCGGCTATGCTGCCGTCAAAGAGGAATACGTCCTGGGCGACTATGCCTATATTGCGCCTGAGGGATACCCTCGTGAAGTCCCTTATGTCCGTGCCGTCTATGGTTATGCGGCCCGCATCGGGATCGTAAAAGCGGGGTATGAGGTTGCACAGCGTGGTCTTTCCGCCGCCGGAGGGGCCGACGAGAGCCACCGTCTCCCCCGCGGGTATATGAAGGTCCAGGTGCTTTATCACCTTCTCCGCTCCCCTCGCGTCGCTGTTTTTATACCTGAAGGATACGTCCTCAAAGGCGATATCCCCAAGGAGCCTGCCCGCGTCCACCGCGCCCGGCGAATCCTTCTCAACGGGCTCGTCCATTATCTCGGTAAACCGCTTGAAGCCCGTCGTACCCGATTGAAGCTGCTCGAACATATTGACTATCTTACGCACGGGAGTGAAGAAGTTGGATACCATCAGCAGAAAAGCGGTGTATTCGCCGGCGTTTATGCTGCCCTTAAAGAAGAACAGCCCGCCGAAGAGGAGTATCGCAAGGTATGTAAGGTCCATCAGCAGCTCCGCCTCGGTAAAGAAGCGCGCCATGGCCCAATAATATTTGCTCCGTATGCCGGTGAGCTGGCGGTTAAGCGCGTCAAAGAGCGTGAGCTCGTGCTCCTCGCCGGTATATGCCCGGGATACCCGAACGCCTGATATGGCGGTGCCTACGTTGGCGTTTATCTCACCCATCTTTACCCGGGTGGCCTGAGAGGCGCGGTTGAGCCCAAGGCGGGCCCTTGCCGTTATGAAAACGGTGCAGGGCAGCATCACGAGCAGTATCAGCGCGAGCGGCAGGCATATCGTGGAAAGCCACGCCACCGCCCCTATGAGCATCACCACCGAGAGGAATATATCCTCCGGCCCGTGGTGCGCAAGCTCGGATATTTCCTGAAGATCGTTGGTCATCCGGCTCATCAGCACGCCGCTTTTGTTATCGTCAAAGAAGCTTATGGGCAGCCTTTCCAGGTGGGCGAACATCTCCCGGCGCATATCCGCCTGTATCCGCACGCCCACGATATGCCCCCAGTAATCCACTATGAAGGTCATTGCCGCCTTTAAAAGGTATATCCCCAGCAGCACGCAGCACCACAGCACCAGCCGCCGCATATCCCTCTCCGGCACATAGACGTTTATTATATCCTTGGCTATTATCGGATAAAACATATTGCACGCCGATATTATCAGCGCGCAAAGCATATCCGTATAGAAAAGCCTTTTATGGGGTTTGTAGTAGGATGCAAACCGTTTGAACATATCTCTCCCTTTCGGTTTTTCAAAGGAGGGGCTACGCCACTATGTCTCCCTGATGGGTAATAAGGCTGGCGTCGTACACGCCCTCCACCCGGAGGAACTTCTCTACGAAGCCCGTCTCGTTCTCCCTGAGGCGCAGCTCCATGGTAAGCTCTATGCTGCCGGGGCGCACTACCTTGCTCTTGAGCCTCGCGTTGGGCAGCTGCTTGGTCATCTTTCGTATGGCGTCGCCCGCCGCCTCGCTGTAATGAAGTATCAGCAGGTAGCTCTGCGCGCCGCCCTTTCCCCTTGAGCCGGAGATGAGCAGCACGAATACGCCTATCAATATGCCGGCGATCACGGCCACGTCATAGAACTTTGTGCCAACGGCGATGCCCTCGCCCACCGCCCAGAATATGAAGGCGGTATCCAGCGGATCCTTTATGGCGGTGCGGTAGCGGACGATGGACAGCGCGCCCACCATGCCGAGGCTGAGGGTCAGGCTGTTGTTTATCAGCATCAGCATCAGCGACGTGACGACCGTCATCATTACCAGCGCCATTCCGTAGGTGCGGGAATACATAACGCCGCTGAAGGTCTTTTTATATATGAACCATACATAAAGGCCCATGAGCAGGCCGACTGTCAGCGTAAGTATCACCTGAACGGGGTTCATGGTAATGGTCAAAAGATCGGAAAAGCTTATCATGTGTTCCTCCTAAAACTCAAACTTTCTGCATATGCAATACTTGCTCACGGCGCTGCGCACGTTGGAGTCTATCTGCAAAAGCTCCCTTATATAGCCCGGCAGATAGTTGTTGAACTTTACCTCCAGCACAAGGTCGCCGTCCGTTATCACGGGATAGGTGGGCTGCGTCATGTCGAATATGTCGGTCCCCCGATAGGCGGTGCGTATATCCTTATCGAAGGTTATGCGGACGTCCTCCACGGGATAAACATACGCCTCCCTGGTATAATCCACCATCACCCGGGGGCGCAGGCATTTTGTCGCGAACTCCGCGAACATCCGCCTGGCGAAGGGCTCCTTTCGGGAGAGGAGGAAGGCGTAGTCCCCCCTTATAAGGCTGTCGCACTCCGCGCGGCTCAATCGTATGGACTGCTTCGCTATGAAGCTGCCCTCCTTGTGCTTGCACTCGAGCTTTATAACGTCGTCCTTCCCGTTGTATACCCGTATGCGGAACTTGTCCCTCTCGTCCACTCCGGAGAGCTTTTCCCAGAGGGCGTCGTCAAAGGGGCTGTCGAAATACAGGCTCCTTATAAAGTACTGCCCGCCGTTTCTTACGGCGTTTTCGTCCTGCCGTATGCAGGAGCGCAGCCTTCTTGAAAGTATCTCGTAGTCTCCCCGGTTGATGTAGTATTTCAGCTCGTGGCGGTATTGTACGGGCCGCCTGCTCGATCGCGCCGGCCTTCTGGCCTTTTCCATTTTAGCCGAACACCTCCTTCATGTAGGAATCGCTCAGGCCCAGGTTGCTCTTTAGCTGCCGCTTGAGCTCCTCCGGCCGCTTCGCGGCGAAATCCTTCAGCTTGCTTATCTCGCTCTGGAAGCCCTCGTAGGTCCCAAGGTTGGTCTTGGGCTGCCTGACCCCCATAAACGTATCCTTATTGAATTTTTCCCGCTCCCGCTTTATCTCGGGCTCCACATAGCCGTAAAGCTCGTCTATGAGCGCCGTTACCCGCTCGGGGGCGAAGGCTGTATCGAGAAGCTCCGCGAAGCGGCGGCAGAAGCTGTCCTTCCAGCCGCTGTTCTGAAGCATGGCGGCAAACAGCTTTGCGGAGCACACGTCGCTGGGCGTCTTGCCCATGCGGAAAGCCAGCGTGTCGTGGCTCGGGCTCTGGAAGCCCCAGCAGAAGTCGTAGAATATGAACTTCCACTTGCCTCCCTTTAGGCGGTAGTACTGGAAATTGTAGGTATCCGTGTTGCCGTTGTATATCTCGGCTATCATGTAATCCCGGAAGCTTTCAACGTCCATTCGCTCCGCGACGTAGTTATAGGCCTCGGCCGAGGAAAGGTCGTGGGTGGTGGCGTACTCGTAAAGGCTTACCCAGTCCGAATTGTCGCCGTAGCTGCTCTGCTTGAAGCCCTTGCCTATGGCCATGTCCACGTTGTTTTCGGTATTCTCATGCTGCGCCACGAAAAAGCGGTTGCGCTTTTCCTTGAGGAAGTACACGCCCCAGTATTCGCCGTTGAGGTAAAGCACCGTGGGGCGGTAGGCCTGGTAGAGTATCTTTACGTCGGTTCCCTCCAGCAGGCCGCTTGCCAGCTCGTCCCTTATCTTGCTGCGGTTCTGATCCTGCGCGCCGGCCCTGAGCACCACCGCCTTGTATTCCGTATACGGGCGGTTTTCAAAGAAGGGGTACTCCATCGAGCCCTTGCCGTATTCCTTGCGGGCTATCACGTTAAAGCCCTTCTGGGCCCTGCCCCTTCCGAAGCTTCCGGCTATCCTTATGCCCACGTTCTGGGTGAAAACCTGCTTCCCGCTCTCATCAAAGAGGGAGAAGGCCGCGGGCTTTTCCCAAAGGGTATCCACCTGCTCCTCGGTTGCGAACTTGGCCTGATAGTAGGTTGCGGATTTGAGGGTGTCCGCGTATGCCGCCGCGTCCGGGTCAAACTGGTCGCCGGTGGCGTATATGCCGGTCTCGCTGTTCCAGAGGTTGTCCGGGTCGGTAACGAGCGTCACCACAGGCAGCGCGTGATCGACCCCGTCGCTTTTGAAGAGGTAGGTGGCGGTCGCCACGTCGCCGGAAAGGTAACCGTCCTTGTATGCCGCGGCCCGTATGACGGTGTTTTTGCTTATCGTCAGCTCGCCGCCGTATACCTCGGAGCCGGCGTTGGGGGTGGTGCAGTCGGTGGTGTAGCGTATGGTCTCCCCTTCCCCTGCGGTTATCGCCACGGTAACGGTATCATCGTATATGCCGGGGGTAACGCTGAAGGCGGGCTGCTGGGTTATGCCCTCATACCCCTTGCCGTTCTGCGCGCCGGGGGTGGGGTCCGCATAGTAAAAGCGCTGGTCCGAGCCGTCCCTGCCGTAGCTCTGGCCGGACCTCATGCGGCCCGCGGACAGCTTGTCTATGAGCTTTCCGCCGGGATCGAAGAGGAACAGCGTCTCGCCCGTTGAGCTTATGCTGAAATTAAGCTGGAGATTTTTTTTTTGAGCCTTGTCGGCGCTGCCCGTAGCGTAAAGCAGCAGATACTCGCCCGGCTCTATGGATATATCCGGGAACACCCACTTCGCGGGGTTCTTGGGGTTGTTTGATATGCCGTAGCCCGCAAGGCTGACGGCGCTCCCCGTGGAATTGTACAGCTCCACCCAGTCGGAGGCGACGCTGCCCGTGGAGCCGCCGAACTCGCTTATGTACACCCCGCTCAGGGGCAGCCTGTTGGCGGCGTCAAAGGCGGAGTAGCCCGCGCCGGTGTTGGGGTAGCCGGGGCTTGGCTGGGAACTGGGCTGGAACTCGCCCGTGCCGTCGGGTATGCGCGCCATGGAGACGTCCGTCTCCTGGCTTTTAAAGGAATAGCTGTCTATTATCCTTCCGGCCTTATTGGCGATCACCACATCCTCGCCGTAGGAGCGGAGGCCGAAGGGGGCGTGCAGCTCGCCGTTCTGCAAGCCCTCGTTTCCGGAGCAGAACACCACAAGGTAGCCCTTGGCGGCTATTGTAGTGCCGTCGGGGAAGCGGTATTTCATGGGCTGGGAAAGGTTATCCGATATGCCGAAGCCTGATACGTCCATATCCGCATCCGTTGAATTGTAAAGCTCTATCCAGTCGGAATAATTGCCGAAGCTGTCGCAGAGGGTGGTGGCGTTGCTGGCCATGAACTCGTTGATATAGAGGCCTATGTCCTCCGTCTCCTTAAGGCTCGCCTCGTATTCCGCCATGCCCTCCTCGGTCTTGGGGTAGCCGGGGCAGGGCTTTGCCTGCGTCCATACATCGCCCTCCCGGCGCAGCACCATGCCGGAGTCCACCGCGCTGAGCACGGCGGTATCCAGCGGCCTGCCGGAAGCGTCAAACAGCACCGCCTCCTCGCCCGCGCTGAGCTTGAAGGGGGCGTGCATATCATCCTCCGCCTCGCCGCTGCACCAGACCACCACATAGGCGCCCGGCTCCAGCACCGTGCCCGCGGGGAACACGTACTTTGCGCCCTCGAGCAGGCTGTCGGACAGGCCGTAGCCGGATATGTCCGCCTTTTCGGATGAGCCGTTGTGCAGCTCTATATAGTCCGGGTAGCCGCCCAGGTTATCCGGCACGGAGCCCTTGTTGGATATCATTATCTCGCTGAGCGCGACGGCGTCCGCCGGAGCCTTTGTGCTGCCTTCCTTAAGGCTTATCAAAAATACGGCCAATATGACGATAAGCGCCAGGCTTATCAGTATCGACCTGAGCCGTTTCTTTCTCAATTCGTTTTCCTCTTTATTATCTGTATCGGCACATAGCCATGATCATTGTATCATAAAAGAGCGGATAATGCTATGAAGTAATGGTGAATAAAAAAGCCTCCTTCGTTGATACGAAGGAGGGCGGTTATTATTATTTACGCCTCCGGCTGTATGGCCGGGATATATTCAAGCGTGGCCGCGATGACCTTTTCCGCCTTTTCCTCATGGAGGAGGTGCCCCGCGTTGCGCATTGTGGCAAAGCCGGCGTAGGGCATCGCCGTATGGTACGGCTCCGAGCCGTCGCCCTGGCGCCACTTATCCTCGCTGCCCTGAAGCATCAGCACGGGGGCCTCAAGGGAGCGGAGCCTCGAAACAACGCCCTCATCGTCAAAGTTGTGGAAGGAGGCCCGCAGCGCCCAGCGGGATTCGCGGTCGGATATGGTCTTGTAGTATTCGCCAACTACCTCCGGGCTCATCATGCGCGCAAGGTCGAAATAGCACTCCGAAAGCACCTTTTCCACCGTGCGCATACCGTAAAGCATGGAGGCCACGCCGCCCAATATGCTGCTGTCCATGAGCTTTATGGCAAGCGGCATCTCGGGTGAAATGCCTCCCGGGGCTATGAGCATCATCTTGCCTACCCTGTCCGGATTATCCAGCGCGAAGCGCAGCGCATATGCGGAGCCCATGGAAAACGCCATTATATGGGCCGACTGCACGCCTATGGCGTCCATGAAAAGCCCCAGCGTCATGGCCTGCTCCTCAACGGTATAGCTGAAGTTCTCCGGCCTTGAGGAATAGCCGTGGCCCAGCAGGTCTATGGCTATAACCCGGTAATTAAGGCTGAGGCGGGAGAACATATTGCGCCAGGTATAGAAGGACTGGCCCACGCTGTGTATGAGTATCAGCGGCTCGCCGTTGCCTTCTTCGATATAGTGTATGCGGGCGCGCTCCGTCCTCGGGCCCTCGATCTCCGGCTCCTGATATTCCTCTTCGTCCTCCTCGGGCTGCTCTGCCCGGGCGGTCTTTGGCCCGTCGTCAAACATGGCGGCTACGCGGCGCGCTTCCTCCGCCGCCGCCCTGCGGCGGGCGCGGGCCTTTTCGGCCTCCTCTTCCTCGTCCAGCTCCTCGTCCAGCTCCTCGTCGAGCTCCTCGTCGAGCTCCTCGTCCAGCTCCTCGTCCGATTTGGCGGCGCGCTTCCTGCCGAACAGGCCGCCCCTGCGGGACCTTCTGCGCTCCTCCTCTTCCTCCGCGTCCAGCTCCGCCTCGATCTCGCTGTCCATATCGTCATAACCGTCGTCATCGTCATAGTCAGCCCTTTTGCGCATAAAGGAAGCCTTCCTGTCCTTCTTTTCCTTCCTGTCCTTCTTTTCCGGCTTCTTTCTGGCTTTCTTTGGGGGTTCCTCGTCCTCGATCCGGGCTATGGGCAGCTCGATCTGAGCAAAATTGCCTACGTATTCGGTATTAACGAACTTTTTAACTTCCAGCGAAATAGCCACTTATATCCTCCGTTCAGGGTCAGGGTCTGCCGTATGTGCATACGCACCCTTATAATTTTTATACCTAATCAGTTTATTTTACATTTTTCCCGGGCCTATTGCAAGTATATATGCTCCCGATCGGCCAAACTGTCACGAATTGTTTACCATATCCCGGCAGAGCCTGAGCAGCGCGGCCTTATTGTTGTCCTCCGGGCGTTTGGCGCAGTGCCTCATAAGCCCCGCCTTTACGCGCCCTATCGCCGGGGAAGGGGGTATACCGAGAGCGCGGGCTATGTCGTCCCCCGTTACTGCGAGCTGCCGCTCCTCAAAGGGCGTCCCCGCCGCTATCATGGCTTCCAGTATGCGCTCCCACCTGTCCGCGGACTCCACCGCCCCCTCTATCAGGCCGCTGCCGTGAACATCCGCCCGGCGGAGGGCTATCAGCCTGCGCGAGCGCTCTATTCCCATCTCCTGAAGCCACAGCCGTATGGTATCCTCCCTCGCCTCGGTGCGAAGGTCGAACATATGGGCGCGTATGAGCGCCGTTACCTCCCTTATTACGCCGGAGGGGTACCTGAGCCTTTCCAGTATTCCCCGGGCAATATCCGCGCCCAGGACGTCGTGGGTGTACATACGGCCCGTGGCCCGAAGCGCCGCCGGCTTGCCCACGTCGTGGAGCAGGGCGGCAAGGCGGAGGATAAGCTCCGGCCCTATGCAGTCCACCGTATGGAAGCAGTGATGCAGCACGTCGTATCTGTGATACTGCGGCTTCTGGGCTACTCCCCGCCCCTCTGCAAGCTCGGGCATTATAACGTCTATCGCGCCCAGTCTGTCCAGCATCTCAAGCCCCCTGTAAGGCCCGTGGGGAACGCCGTATTTCGCATCGGAAAGCAGTATCCTGTCCAGCTCCTCCCGTATGCGCTCCGGCGATATATCCGCAAGGCCGGGCGCATGCTCCCTCGCGGCCGCGAAGGTGCCCTTTTCCGCCTCAAAGCCCAGCTCCGCCCCGAAGCGGGCCAGGCGCATTATGCGCAGGGCGTCCTCCCCCATTATGACGGCGGGATCCTCTGAGGTGGCCCTGAGCAGCCTTTTTTTCAGGTCCGCCATGCCGCCCGTCGGGTCCGTAAGCTCGCCGGTCAGTATGTTTTCATATATGGCGTTCACGGTAAAATCCCGGCGGAAGGCGTCCTCGTTTATGTCCTTTGAGTAAGCCACCCCGCTTGGCCGGTGTCCGCCCCCTGAGGGGTATGTATCCCGCCTGAAGGTGGTATGCTGGAACACCTCGCCCATATAGTGCAGCTCCACCATTCCGAAGGCCGCGCCAATATCGAGGTGCTTTATGCCGTTGCTTTCGCACAGCCCCATCACCTCCCCCGGGGTCATGCCGGAGGTCACGTCGTTATCCGTGACCGGCAGGCCGAGAAGGGGGTTGCGTACCATGCCCCCCACTCCGTATAGGGTATGCCCTGCGGCGGCGAAAAGCTCTGCGAGACGTATAAGCGGCATATGTCGGTATCCTTTAATTAAAATAATCATAAAAGGGGACAGCAGCCCATCCCCTTTCGCTTTGTTTATTCTTCTGAATCGGGGTCAACGTGCGGAACTATTGCGACGGACGCCACCCGGTCCTCGGTGCGCATAAGGCGCACGCCCTGGGTATTGCGGGATATTTCGGATATCTGCTCCACCGGCAGCCTTATTATGGTGCCCTCGGAGCTTATTATCATTACGTCCTCCGCCATGCCGGAGGCCCCTACCGCCTTCATGCAGACGAGATCGCCGGTCTTTTCGGTTATGGCCATTGCTATTATGCCCTTGCCGCCCCTGCTCTGGGTGCGGTAATCCTCCTCCGGCGTGCGCTTGCCCATTCCGTTTTCGGATATGGAGAGTATGGAGGCGCCGGGGCGTACCTTCTCGGCTCCCACCACGCTGTCGTTTTCCTCGAGGGTTATGGCCTTTACGCCCGTCGCGCCCCTGCCCATGGGACGCACGTCCTCCTCGCTGAAGCGTATGCTCTTGCCCTTTCTGGTGCCGACTATTATCTCATCGCGGCCGTTTGTCATTATGGCGGCGATGAGCTCGTCCCCCTCCCTGAGGTTCTGGGCGATCATGCCGCCCTTGCGGATATTGCCGAACTCCTCAACGGGGGTCTTTTTGATCAGGCCGGCCTTGGTTATGAGGTTCAGGTACCTGCCATCCTCCCCCAGGGGGAACAGCGTGGTCACCTTTTCTCCCTCCCTGAGGCTGAGCAGGTTCACTATGGCGGTGCCCTTTGCGGTGCGGCCCGCCTCGGGTATGCGGTAGCACTTCATCCTGAACACGCGGCCCATGTTGGTAAAGAACATTATCTCGTCATGGGTGCTGCAGCCGAACAGGTGCTCTACGAAATCCTCCTCGCGGGTGGTCTGGCCGGTTATGCCCCTGCCGCCCCGGTTCTGCGCCCTGTAGGTATCCATGCTGGTGCGCTTTACAAAGCCGAAGTGGGTGAGGGTCACCGTCATCTCCTCGGGCTGTATTATGTCGTCCAGCTCTATATCCTCGGTTATCTGGGCTATCTCGGTCCTTCTGGGGTCTGCGTATTTGCGGCGGACCTCCATTATCTCATCCCGGATTATGCCCAGCAGCTTGCTTTCATCCGCAAGCACGCTCTCATAATAGGCGATGGTCTCTATGAGGCCGTCCCTCTCCGCCTGTATCTTATCGTGCTCAAGCCCTGTGAGGCGGCCGAGGCGCATATCCAGTATCGCCTGGCTCTGCCTGTCCGTCAGGCCGAAGCGTATGTTCAGCCTTTCCTTTGCCTCCCCCTGGGTCTTTGAGGTCTTGATTATATCCACGACCTCGTCTATATTCGCCATGGCTATGAGCAGGCCCTCTAATATGTGCAGCCGCTCCCTGGCCTTTTCCAGGTCGTGCCTTGTGCGCCGGGTCACTACCTCCTCCTGGAATCTGAGGTAGTGGTACAGCATCTCCTTTATGTTGAGCACCTTTGGCTCGCCATCCACAAGGGCCAGCATTATCACGCCGAAGGTATCCTGAAGCTGGGTGTGCTTATAGAGCTGATTCAGGACGATATTGGCGTTCACGTCCTTTTTTATCTCTATTACCACCTTCATGCCGTTGCGGTTGCTCTCATCCCGCAACGCGGTTATGCCCTCCACCCGCTTTTCGCGCGCCAGCTCCGCTATCTTTTCCACCAAGCGCGCCTTGTTCACCTGATAAGGAAGCTCGGTGACAACTATGCGGCTCTTGCCGTTCGCCATGGGCTCTATCTCGGTCTTTGCGCGGACGAGTATCTTGCCGCGCCCCGTCCTGTATGCCTGCCTTATGCCGGCGGTGCCCATTATGGTCGCGCCGGTGGGGAAATCCGGCCCGGGCAGGTACGTCATGAGCTCCTCTACGGATATGTCCCGGTTGTCTATGAGGGCCGCGTATGCGTCTATTACCTCCCCGAGGTTATGGGGGGGTATGTTTGTGGCCATGCCTACGGCTATGCCGTTGCTGCCGTTTACCAGCAGATTCGGGAAGCGGCTGGGCAGCACGGTGGGCTGCGTCAGCGTCTCGTCGAAGTTGGGCATGAAGTCCACGGTGCTCTTGTCTATATCCGCCAGCATCTCGAGGCTCATTTTTGAAAGCCGCGCCTCGGTATAGCGCATCGCCGCCGCGCCGTCCCCGTCCACGCTGCCGAAGTTGCCCTGGCCCTCTACGAGAAGGTATCTGGTGTTGAAGTCCTGGGCCAGGCGCACCATCGCGTCGTATACCGAGCTGTCGCCGTGAGGATGGTATTTGCCCAGTACGTCGCCCACTATGCGGGCGGACTTATGGAAGGGCTTATCCGGGGTGAAGCCCTGCTCCCCCATGGAGTAGAGTATGCGCCGGTGCACCGGCTTGAGGCCGTCCCGCACATCCGGCAGGGCGCGGTTTATTATTACCGCCATGGCGTAGGAAATAAAGGATTTCTTCATCTCCTGCTCTATATCCAGCGGCGTTATGCGGGGGTTGTTGGTCATGTCGTCCATTTACTGCTCCTTTATACGTCCAGATCCACTACCAGCTTGCTGTTCTGCTCTATGAACTCCCTGCGGGGATCCACCTTATCCCCCATGAGCGTAGAGAATATCTCGTCCGCCCGTATGGCGTCCTCAAGGTGTACCCGGTACATCATGCGGTTGTCCGGGTCCATGGTGGTCTCCCATAGCTGGTCCGGGTTCATCTCGCCCAGGCCCTTGTAGCGGTTGATGAGGGGCTTGGGGTCCCGCCCTATCTCGGAAAGTATCTTTGAAAGCTGCTCGTCGTCATAGGCGTACCATATGTTCTTGCCCCGGGTGATCCTATACAGCGGGGGCTGGGCGGCGTATATGCGGCCGTGCTCTATAAGGGGGCGCATATGCCTGTAAAAGAAGGTGAGCAGCAGTATCCTTATGTGCGCGCCGTCCACGTCCGCATCCGTCATGCAGACTATCTTGTGATAGCGGAGCCTGCTCTCGTCAAACTCGGTGTCTATGCCGGTGCCGAAGGCGGTTATCATGGAGCGTATCTCGTTGTTGGCGAGCATCTTGTCAAGGCGGGTCTTTTCAACGTTGAGTATCTTTCCGCGAAGGGGCAGTATGGCCTGGAACTCCGGGTTGCGCCCCATCTTGGCGGAGCCGCCCGCGGAATCCCCCTCTACCAGGAATATCTCGCATTTTTCCGGCTCGTTGCTGTTGCAGTCCGCAAGCTTGCCGGGGAGCGCTATATTCTCGAGGCCGGTCTTTTTGCGGGTAAGGTCCCTCGCCCTCCTCGCGGCCTCCCTGGCCCTCGATGCGGTTATGCATTTGTCTATTATCAGCCTTGCGGTCTGCGGGTGCTCCTCAAAATAGAAGCCCAGGCCGTTGCCCACCACGCCGTCCACAAGGGACTTGATATAGGAATTGCCCAGCTTGGTCTTGGTCTGCCCTTCAAACTGGGGCTCCACAAGCTTTACGCTTATTATCGCGGTAAGTCCCTCCCGGACGTCGTCGCCGGAGAGGTTCGCGTCGTTATCCTTGAGCAGCCTGTATTTCCTCGCGTAGTCGTTTATGCTGCGGGCAAGGGCGCTGCGGAAGCCCTGAAGGTGGGTGCCGCCCTCGGCGGTATTTATGTTGTTGGCGAAGGCGAATACGCTTTCGTTATAGTCGGTGTTGTACTGCATGGCCACCTCCACGGAGGCCACCTGCTGCTTCGCGGGGTCGTCCCTTCTGCCCTCGAAATACATGACGTCCTCATGGAGCACGTCCTTGCTTTTGTTAAGGTGCTCCACAAAGGAGATTATGCCGCCCTCATAGCAGTATTTTTTGCTCTGCACCGGGTCCGTGCGCTCATCCGTGACGGTTATGGCCACGCCCTTGTTCAGGAAGGCCAGCTCCCTCATGCGCCCCCGCAGGGTATCGTAGTTGTAATCCAGCGTGTCGAATATCTTATCGCTCGCAAGGAAGGTTATGGTGGTGCCGGAGCCTTCCCCTTCGTATGTGCCTACCTGCTCTACCCCCGTCACCGGGTCGCCGTTTACATATTGCTGCCGGTATACTATGCCGTCCCGGCGCACCTCCGCGGTAAGCGAGCTGGAAAGGGCGTTTACCACGGACAAGCCAACGCCGTGCAGGCCGCCGGATACCTTATAGCCGCTGCCGCCGAACTTGCCCCCCGCGTGCAGCACGGTAAGCGCTACCTCCAGCGCGGATTTATGCATCTTCTCATGGTAGCCCACGGGTATGCCGCGGCCGTTATCCCGGACGGATACGGAATTGTCCGGGTGTATGGTGACCTCTATATGGGTGCAGTAGCCGCCCATGGCCTCGTCTATGGCGTTATCCACCAGCTCCTTTACAAGGTGGTGCAGTCCCCGCACATCCGTGGAGCCTATATACATACCGGGGCGGCGCTTTACCGCCTCCAGCCCCTCGAGCACCTGTATCTCGTTTGCGTTGTAGTTTGCGTGGTTGTTCTGTTCCATGGTAAATGCCCTTCTGTAAATTATCTCCTGGCTATCGCCGCCGCCCCCGCAGCCGATGCGTACACCCTTATTCCATCGGGCGCCGCGGCGATAACGTATGTGTCCCCCTCGCCGCCGGATACGCAGTCCACCCGGCCGGAGCCTATGGCCGCCTCCATAAAGCGGCGGTTGTCGTATGAATACATCACCGTTTCCCGGGGCAGTATAAGGAGTATTTCCTCATCGTCCACTACCTTATCCCCGCCTATATGCAGATACATTATTCCTCCCCGTCATTCCACGGTCATCCCGCCGCCCCCGCAGCGGAACACCCTCATATCGCCCAGGCCCGCCCGCTTCAGCCCCTCGAGGCTCGTGCAGGTCAGAAAGCACTGGCAGTCCTTCATGCTCTCCAGCAAAAGCTGCTGGCGGCCCTCGTCCAGCTCAGACAGAACGTCGTCAAGTATCAGCACCGGGGCTTCATCCTTGAGCTCCCGTATGAAGGCAAGCTCGGAAAGCTTTAATGAGAGCGCCGCGGTGCGCTTCTGCCCCTGGGAGCCGAAGGTGCGCACGTCTATGCCGGAGAGGGCTATGCCTATATCGTCCCGGTGGGGGCCCCTCGTGGTAAAGCCCCGGCGCATATCCTCCGCCCTGCTTTTTTCGAGGGCGCTGAGCATCCCGCCGTAAATGCCCTCCGGCGATTCCGGGTCTATGTCCGGCTCATAGGCTACCTCGAGCTTTTCCCGGCCTCCCGTTATGCTCCTGTGCAGGTCGTAGGCTATCGTGGAAAGGCCGTCCATGAAGCCGCAGCGCTCCATTATGATATCCTCGCCCAGCGCCGCAAGCTGCTCGTCCCATGCCTCCAGCATTCCGGGGGCTATCCTGTCCGGCTCCTTTAAGAGGGCGTTGCGCTGCTTAAGCGCCGAATTGTACCTTTGCAGGCTGTAATAATAGGCCGGGTGGGTCTGGGAAAGCTCCATATCCATGAAGCGCCGCCGCTCCGCCGGGCCGTCCTTTACTATTGAAAGATCCTCCGGGGCGAACATCACCACATTCAGCAGCCCCATGAGCTCCCCGGAGCGGGAGGCCATCTGCCGGTCTATGAATATTTTCTTGCGCTCCCCGTCCCGGAGCTTTATCTCGATAAGGTGGGAGCCGGTGTTGTTGGTAAGCTCCGCCCCGACGTACCCGCCGGCGCAGCCCCGCATGATGAGCTCCGCGTCCCTCGAGGTCCTGTGGGACCGGCCGAAGGCGCAGAGAAAAACCGCCTCCACGCTGTTGGTCTTGCCCTCCGCGTTGTCCCCCACTATGGCGTTTATGCCGGGGCCGGGGCGCAGGTCGAGGGCGGCATAGCTGCGGTACTGATTCAAGCGCAAGCGGTTGATCTCCATCTTCTCTGCCCGCCTGTAATACAAAAATTTTACCTGCTGATTTTACCATAAAATCAGGGATTTTTCAATGGCTATTATTATAATAAGAAGAAAGCATTGCAAAAATGCATAAATATGCGTAAGATGCATATCGCGGCGCCCCACAAAAATATTTGCGCCGCCGTTGAAATATAGTATAATAAATAAAAATATAAACGGTATCATCCATTCCAGGGAGGGACGAATATGCGCTTTACAGTTGATACGGCTGAGCTCAACGCCGCCGTTGCCACGGTTTCAAAGGCGCTGGGAGTAAAATCCTCAGTTGGCATATTGGAGGGCATATATGCCGAGGCCATAGGCGATACGCTGCTGCTCAGGTGTACCGACCTTTCGCTCCAGATAGAGGCTACGCTCAACGTGAATATCCAGAAGGAGGGGGCCTGCGTGCTGCCCGGGCGGCTCTTTTCCGAGCTTGTAAGGAGGCTGCCCGCGGAGGAGACGCTGCTCAGCCTCAATAAGAGCACGCTGCTTATCGAAAGCGGCAGGGCCACCACCACCATGCAGGTGGAAAACGCCAAGGATTACATCTCCATGCCGGAGGTCAGCCGGGAGTTCTCCGTGGCCATATCCAAGGCGACCCTGAAGAGCATGATACGCCAGTGCATATTCGCGACGGCCCAGGACGATTCCAAGCCCATTCTCCGTGGCGTGCTCATAGAGCTCGACGGCGGCCGCATGAGCATGGTAGCCCTTGACGGATACCGTCTCGCCATGCGCACCGAGACGGTCACGGTATCGGGCGAGGCGAAGAGCGCGGTCATCCCCGCCCGCGGCCTTCTGGAGATAAGCCGCATACTGGACGACAGCGACGAGACCATCAGCCTGGTATTCTCCGCCACCCATGTAATGATAGACATGGGCTATACCCGCATAATCACCCGCCTTATGGACGGCGATTTCATACGCTACCGCCAGATACTGCCGGAGGGCTGCACCACCCATGTGCGGGTGAACCGCACAGAGCTTCTGGACAGCATTGAGCGCGTCTCCCTCATGGCCCGGGAAAGCAGGAAGAACCACATAAAGTTCTCCTTTGAGGATTCTCAGCTCACCATCACCGCCAACAGCGAGATAGGCGCCAGCAAGGAAATAGTCAATATCGACCGCATGGGCAGCGATATAGACATTGCCTTCAACGCAAAGTATTTCAGCGACGTGCTGAAGGTGCTGGAGGACGAATACGTCTGCCTGGATATGAACACCAACATAAGCCCCTGCGTGGTAAAGCCCGAGACCGGCGACGCATACTATTACCTCATCCTCCCCGTAAGGCTGTTTTCGGGGAATTGACGCTTTATTCCTTCTTTCCTCCTTCTTTCTCTTTTCTTTTCAGGAGAAAAGAAAAGCAGAAAGAAGCAAAGAGAAAAGAAAAGCCAGAGTTAAATAAATATAAAAATAAAGGAACGGTCTCAGCCGTTCCTTTTGCTTTGTTTGCTTTATTCGCCCGTTATCTTTATGTGTATATCCACCCCGTTGTGCAGGTCCTCCTGCTCCACCTCCACGTTCATGCCGGATTCCCTGAGCACCCCGATAGCCGAATTGACGGTGTTCATGAAAAGCCGGTAATCCCGCACCTGTCGTATTATGGCGGGGCGGGGGGCCGCGCCGGGGCGCTTTTCGTCGTACATTTTATCGAGGGTCTTTTCCACCAGCCTTTCGGTATCCTTTACCGAGAGGTTCTTTTCCGCCGTGCGCTTTATTACGGCAAGCTGCGCCTGCTCGTCCCTGAGCTTTAGCACCGCCCGGGCGTGGCGCTCCGAAAGGCCGTTTTCCCGCAGCGCCGACACCACCTCAGGGGACAGCCGCAGAAGCCGCAGCTTATTGGCTATGGAGGACTGGCTCTTGCCCAGCCGCTTTGCAAGCTCCTCCTGGGTGAGGTTGTAGTTGTTGAGCAGGGCGTAGTAGCACTGCGCCTCCTCCATATAGTTGAGCTCCTCCCGCTGAAGGTTCTCTATGAGGGCCACCATGGCGGAGGCTTCCTCCTGCATGGAGTCCTCTACTATGCAGGTGACCTTCTCCATGCCGAGGGACTTGCAGGCGCGCAGGCGGCGCTCCCCCGCCACCAGCTCATAGCCGGAGCCGCTGCTTCTTACCACCAATGGCTGTATCAGCCCCACCTGGCTTATGCTCTGGGCAAGCTCTGCTATGGTCTCGTCGTCAAATGTCGCGCGGGGCTGGTTTGGGTTCGGGACTATTTTTTCAACGGGTATTTCCAGCAGCCTGCGCTGGCTTTCCGTAGTCCGGGGACGAAGTGTAAATTCAAAGGACATTATGCGTTCTCCTGATAAATTTGTTTTTTCTAAAACGGCCGTCAGCCATTTCCGCGAAACCCTAAAGGGGCTTCTTGTCAACGGTTCCCGCCTTGCGGGGGTATGCCTTTGGGGTGGGCTTATGCTTTGTGAGTATGACCACGCAGCGCTCCCCCCACTCCGCCGGGTATGACCTTATCTCCCCGGCGCAGCATAAAAGCTCCAGCGCCCTTTCGCCCTCCCTCAGCTCCGCGGCGGCCTGAGGGCCCTTATACATGAGGGACCTGCCCCCTACCCTGAGGAAGGGCACGGTGTATTCCGCAAGGGGGGACACCCGGGCTACCGCGCGGGACACGGCGATGTCGAATTTTTCCCGAAGGGCGGGGCTCCTGCCTGCGTCCTCCGCACGGGCGTGTATGCATTCCGCGTTTATATCGAGCTCCTTGCATACCTCCCTTAAAAAGCCTACGCGCTTATTGAGCGAATCGAGCAGCGTCACCCTCGCGTCCGGCCTTGCTATGGCTATGGGCAGCCCGGGGAAGCCCGCGCCCGTGCCGACGTCTATGATTTTCGCCCCCTTTGGAATAAGCTCGAGGGGCAGCAGGCTGTCCGCAAAGTGCTTTTTCAGTACCTCCTCCTCGCCGGTTATGGCGGTAAGGTTCATGCGGCTGTTCCAGTCCGTTAGCATATCGTAATAGCGGCAGAGCTTTTGGGCCTGCTCCTCCGTCAGCCCCGCCGCGGGTATGGTATTTATTACGGTCTGTATATCCATCTATTTTCCCTCCAGCAGCCTGAGCTGTATCAGCAGCACCCCTATATCCGCCGGGGACACGCCGCTTATGCGCCCGGCCTGGCCTATGCTTCTCGGGCGTATGGCGGAAAGCTTCTGCCTTGCCTCAAGGCGGAGCCCCTCCATATGGGCGTAATCCACCCCCTCCGGTATGAGCATATCCTCCTGCTGCTTGAGCCTTTCCACCTGCTGCTTCTGTTTTTCTATGTAGCCCTCATAATGGGCGGATATTTCCACCTGCTCCCGCGCCTCGTCCGAAATTTCCGGAAGGCCGGATACCCGCATGAGGTCGGTATAGCTTATGCCCTCCCTGCGCAGCACGTCCATGAGCCTTGCGCCGCTTTTGAGCCCGCCGCCGCCCTTTTCTGAGAGCAGCTCCATAAGCCCCTCCTCCGGGCGCGCCGTCTTGTTCAACGCGGCCATGGCCTTTTCCATATCGCTTTGCTTTTCCATCAGCCTTGCGTAGCGCTTTTCGGATATGAGCCCCGTCCTTCTCGCCTTTTCCGTAAGCCGCAGGTCGGCGTTGTCCTGCCTGAGCAGCAGCCGGTATTCGGCGCGGGAGGTCATCATCCTGTAAGGCTCGTTTGTGCCCTTTGTCGCGAGGTCGTCCACCAGTACCCCAATATATGCGTCTCCGCGGGAAAGTATGAAGGGCTCCTCGCCCTTTAAGTAAAGGGCGCAGTTTATGCCGGCGTAAATGCCCTGGGCGGCGGCCTCCTCATAGCCGGAGCTGCCGTTTATCTGCCCCGCGAAGTACAGCCCGGGTATATCCTTGCTGCCGAGGGCGGTATTCAGCGTGTTGGGGTCTATGCAGTCGTACTCTATGGCGTAGCCCGCCCGCATTATCTCCGAGCGCTCGAGCCCCGGTATGGTGCGCAGCATTTCCACCTGAACGTCATAGGGCAGACTGGTGCTCATTCCCTGAACGTACATCTCGTCCGTGGAAAGCCCCTCCGGCTCGATGAAAAGCTGGTGCCTGTCCTTATCCGCGAACCGCTTTATCTTATCCTCTATGCTGGGGCAGTACCTTGTGCCGGTGCCGGTAACAAGGCCGGAATACATGCTGCTCCTGTGGATATTGTTCAGTATTATCTCGTGGGTGCGATGGTTGGTATAGGTAAGGTAGCAGGGCTGCTGCGGCCTTTCCCCCTTATCGCTCAGGAATGAAAAGCAGGGAGAGGGCACGTCGCCGTACTGGGGCTCCATCCTTTCAAGATCAAGGCTGCGCCTGTTTACCCTTGGGGGGGTGCCGGTCTTGAAGCGGCGGAGCCTGAAGCCAATATCCTCAAGGCTCGCCGAGAGCGCGTTTGAGCGGAGCATGCCCGAAGGCCCCGACTCCGTAACGTAGTCGCCTATGAGCACGCGGCTTTTAAGGTAAACCCCCGTGGCCACAACTATGCCCCGGCAGCGGTACTCTATTCCGCCGCCCGCGATTATGCCCGCCACGCGGCCATTCTGAAGCAGTATCCTCTCGCATTCGCCCATCCTGAGATCCAGCAGCGGCTCCCGCTCCAGCGCGCGCTTCATCCTCTCGTGATACCGGCGCTTATCCATCTGCGCCCGGAGGGAATGAACGGCGGGGCCCTTGCCGGTGTTGAGCATACGTATCTGAATGAAGGTATCGTCCGCCGCCGCGCCCATTTCACCCCCCAGCGCATCCAGCTCCCGCACAAGGTGTCCCTTTGAGGTGCCGCCTATGGCCGGGTTGCAGGCCATGAGGGCCACGCTGTCAAGGTTCATGGTAAGGCAGAGGGTCTTAAGCCCCATGCGGGCGCAGGCGAGCGCCGCCTCGCAGCCCGCGTGACCCGCGCCCAGCACCGCCACGTCGTATATTCCGCCCAGATATGTGTTCATACGTTAAATTACCTCTTATTTTCTTCCATGCTACATTATAGCAGAAAACCCGCCCTGTGGGAAATATTTTTATTTCCCGATGCGGTATAGTATAATATATCCGTTATTTCAGGCAAGCGCATCAGGAGAAAAACACGATATGACCGACACCATTTACGCCCTTTCCACCCCCGTCGGCGGGGCGATAGCCGTTATACGCATAAGCGGCCCGGGTACCCTTCCGGCGCTTCGGGCGGTATTCAACGGCAGGATAGAGCACCGCTACGTTTCCCACGGCAGCATAACCGGGGCGGACGGCGCGCCGATAGACGACGCCATGGCGGTATACTTCCGCGCCCCCAACAGCTACACCGGGGAGGACATGGCGGAGCTTTACATCCACGGCGGCTACGCCGTATCCAAGGGGGTGCTGTCCCGGCTTTCCGAGCTGCCCCTTCGCCCCGCCGGGCCGGGGGAATTCACGCGGCGGGCGTTTATGAACGGCAAGCTGGATCTTGCCCGGTCCGAGGCGGTAATGGACCTTATCAACGCCTCCTCCGCCCGCTCCGCCTCCTCGGCGCTGGAGCAGCTTCAGGGCGCGCTTTCCCGGCGCATAGAGTCGGTCGAGCGGGAGCTTATAGACCTGCTCTCCGGCATAGACGCGGCGATAGATTATCCAGAGGAGCTGGAGGAGGACGTATTCTCCGCCCTGCCCTCCGGAATACGCTCGGCAAAGGCCGAGGTGGATTCCCTCATATCCGGCGGCATGGCCTCAAGGATGATACGGGAGGGGGCGCGCATAGCCATATTAGGAAGGCCCAACGCGGGCAAAAGCTCGCTTTTCAACGCCATGCTGGGGGAGGACCGCGCCATAGTCACCCCGGAGGAAGGCACCACCCGCGACATATTGGAGGGGACGCTGCTGATAAACGGCATAACCGCCCGCCTTTTCGATACGGCGGGCCTGCGGGAGGCGGGCTCCGCCGCGGAAAGCATAGGCATATCCCGCGCGCGGGAGATAGTGGATAAGGCGGATCTTCTGCTCATTGCCATGGACGGCGGCGTGGAGGCCACAAATGAGGAGCGGCGGCTGCTCTCCTCCCCCGGGAGAAAGCTTGCGGTGATATGCAAAAGCGACGTTTCGGAGGGCGACAGCGCCTTCGCCCTCGCGGGGGAATACGGCGTGGAGGCCATAGGCGTGAGCGCGGTCACGGGCGACGGTGTGGCGGCGCTCATAGACCGCGTTGCGGAGCTTATCGCGCCGGAATGCGAAAGCGCCCTCGTCACAAACAGCCGCCATATAGCTGCGCTTCGGGAATGCTCCGCTGCGCTCTCCTCCGCCCTTCAGACACAGGAGGCGGACTGCGCGGCGACAGACCTGCGCGCAGCCCTTATCGCGCTGGGCGAGATCACCGGCAGAAGCGTGGACGCGGACGTTGTGGACAGGATATTCTCCCGCTTCTGCGTGGGGAAGTGACGGTAATTTTATTTACCTCTTCTTTCTCTTTTCTTTTCAGGAGAAAAGAGTAAAGAAGCAAAGAGAAAAGAAAAGCCCAGGGGAAACAATAAAAGAAAATAGAAATCGCTGAGAAATCCAACGGGAAACGATAATAAGAACCGGGTACAGTAAAAGGACGGCGACTTGCCGTCCTTTTGTTTTATATTATCAATTATTCTTCGCTGCTTTTCGGGTAGACGACCACCCGGCGGTTGGGCTCCTCGCCCTCGCTGCGCGTCGCCACATATGGGTTGTTCTGGAGCGTGGCGTGCAGCACCCTGCGCTCGTAGGGATTCATGGGCTCCAGCGTGCGGGCCCGTCCCGTGGCCTTTACCTGATTGGCTATCTTCCTGGCAAGGCGGGCAAGGGTCTCCTCCCTCTTCTCCCGGTATCCCTCGGTGTCTATGGATATGCGGGTGTAGCCGTCCTGCTTGCGGTTGCGGTTGACCGCAAGGCTCGTCAGGTACTGCATCGCGTCCAGGGTCTCTCCCCTGTGGCCTATGAGCATTCCCGTGGTGGACTTGTCTATGTAAAGGCGCACGCCATCCTCGCCTACATTGGCCAGCACCGTTCCCTCAACGCCCATGCGCTCCAGCATTCCCTTGACGAATTCCGCGGCAGGATTGCCCTCCGCCGCCTCCTCGGTGAAGCCCTCCGGCGGCTCCTTGGCCTGATAGCGGGGGCGGCTGTCGCGGTCTCTGCGGCCGCGGCCGCGCCTGTCCCTGCGTTCCCTTTGCTGCCTCTCGGCGGGATATTCTATCGTCTCCGTCTCGATCGTCTCGACAGTCTCGACAGTCCCGGCGGCTTCCTCCCGGTTTTCCTGCGGGGCGTGCTTTCCGTCGCCCGCTTCCTCCCGCTCGTCCCTGGGGCCGCGCTCTCTGCGGCCGCGCCTGTCGCGGTCGTTCCTTTGCTCCCTGCGGTCCCGGCGCTCCCGCCGCTCCCGCTCCTGATATTCAGGCCTGAGATATTCGGGAAGCAATATATCCTCCGGCTCCCTCTCTATGAGCTTTACTATGGCGGGCTTTGCGCCTATGCCCAGTATGCCCTTGCTTTCATGCTGTATTATGTCTATCTCCACCTCGTCTATGGAGATCCCCAGCTCCTTGAGGCCGTTGAATATCGCCTCGTCTATGGAGCGGCCCGTGGCCTGGATAGTTCTGAGCATTACTTTTTACCCCCTTCCTGGACAGCGGCGGCCCGGGGGAATTTTTTGTTCAAGACCAGGTTTACCAGCACCATGAATACGCTGGTGAGTATCCAGTATATGGCGAAGGCCGCGTTATAGCTGAGGCAGAACCACAGCGACATGAGCGGGAACAGCCACATCATCATCTTGCTGGTAGAGGCGGCGGGGTTGTTTGGATCGGGCGCGGGCTGGCCCTTCTGCATTATCCAGTTGGCAAGGAACTGGGTGCCGCCGGCTATAATGGGAAGTATGAACCATCCGTTGTTATGGCCCGCATATACCTCAAGAAGCGGCGCTACCGCGGCGTTGTAGGCGTCGATCGCGGCCTGTGTATTGAGGAAGCGGAAGCTTCCGCCCTCGTTTACCGCTATCCCAAGCTGTACCAGCTTTTCCCATACCCCGGGGTTGTTCTGCAGATAAAGCAGCCTGTCCAGATCGTTTGTGCTCGCAAGGAACTTGCTGCCCTCCTGTATTACGGGAGAAAAGCCGTTGTCGGGCTGCCATATGTTGTTTACCCAGAGGAATTTGAAGCTCCTGAGCAGCTCCTCGGCGTTATCCGAGACCAGCAGCTTTATGGTTTCCTCATAGCCCCAGAAGCGGAAGGCGGCTATGAAGCAGAAAAACAGCGGCATGGTTATGAGCAGCGGCAGGCAGCTTCCCCACATGGAAACGCCCTTTTCCTTCATGAGCTTCCGGCTCATCAGCTGGGCCTTCTGGGGGTCGTTGGCGTATTTTTTCTGTATTTTCGCAAGCTCCGGCTGGATGCCGTTCATCTTGGCCTGTGATTTACGGGTGGCTATATCGGAAAATATGGTAACGCCCCTCAATACCACCGTGCATATCAGTATGGTAAGGAATACGCTGTTCACGTTGGAGTATACCCATCTCATAGCCTCAAGGAACCATGTAGTCAAAAAGAAATCGCCCTGCATCGATTTTCCTCGCTTTCGTCGGTTGATAAAAAAAAGTAAGTAGTTACCTGCCCCTGTATTCCATCCTTTTTGGCGGCACCGGATCCACCCCTCCCTTTGAAAAGGGGTTGCACCTGAGCACCCGCCAGACGGCAAGGCGCAGGCCCCTCCATGGGCCGTGCGTCCGTATCGCCTCGAGGGCGTAGGCGGAGCAGCTTGGCCGGTAGCGGCAGCAGGGAGAAAACCTGGGGGATATATACCTCTGGTAGCCCGTTATGAGGCTCTCCATGATCTGCTGCGCCCTTTCCCGGATCATTGCCCTTCCCCCGCCGTCTTACCGGCATTCCTGCAGCCGCCCATAAGGCCGGATCTTGTGAGCAAATTTTGCATCGTTGCTGAAATGTGGCCGAATTCGGCCTCCTTTACCGCGTCCCGCGCAATGAAGATAATGTCGTAGCCCGGCTTTATTTCGGGTATAAAGGGACGGAAGGCTTCCCTGAGCCTGCGCTTGATGCGGTTGCGGGCAACGCTGTTGCCTATTCGCTTGCTTACCGAAAAGCCCACCTTTACCATGCCCGTTTTTGACTTATTGTATATCATTACGAGCATTTTTGAGGGCAGCGACCTGCCCCTGCGGTAGACATAACGGAAGGTCTTGTTCCGTTTCAAAGAAAAACAGCGTTTCACCCTTATGCGTCCTTAGCAGTGGATCCGAAGGATCGTGTCGTTGAGAAAAAACTCACGGCAAGCTCAGCTTGCCGTGACACTTGTCAAAGCGTATTTATTACGCGGACAGCCTTTTCCTGCCCTTTAGCCTCCTGCGGGCCAGCACGTTGCGGCCGTTCTTGGTAGACATACGGGAGCGGAAGCCATGGACCTTCTTGCGCTGCCTCTTCTTGGGCTGATAAGTCTGGAGCATCTTTTGCACCTCTTTCCGTTTTAAGGTATTTATACCACCACAGTGGCATATTAAGCCGGAACGCCTATGGCGCCCAGGCCATTACGCAAACCGTCAGTTTTAGATTATATAAGAAATACGCCCCGTCTGTCAAGGTAAAACGCCGTTTTTTTAAATATTTGCGGCATTAAAAAATATTATTCTGCCGCTACACAACATATTGTGTATCCGCGCCCCGCGCTATCACAAAGGGTAAAAATTTGGTATTTTTGGCATATTGATAAACCACGCGGGATTTGATATATTTATAGGCGCGGAGGTTATGCGGCATCCTGCGCAGCCCGCTGCGGGCTGTATATATTTCTTTACTGAACTGTATATATTTAAATTTTTAAAGGCCGGCATACGGCTTTTGCTGTATTTTGGGGGAATTATGGACGACTTTTTAGATTGCAGGCTTATTTGGGAAAAAGCGCAGCCCGAAATAAAGGAAGGCATGACCGAGATGAGCTACGGCCTGTGGATATCCGCTCTGGAGCCCGTCTGCATACTCAGCGATATGCTGATACTGCAATCCGCCAACGAGGTGACCCTGGATACCCTCAGGAGCCTTTATTCAGACCAGATAGCCAACGCTATCTCGCACGCCTCCGGCGCGAGCCTCCGGCCGATGTTCATCTGCGGCGACGAGCGCCCCAAATATGAAAAGCTCATGGCGGAGAAAAAGCGCCGCAGCGAGTCCCTCCTGGATCCCCGCTTCACCTTCGATACCTTCGTAATAGGCGGCAGCAACAACATAGCCTACGCCGCGGCGAAGGCTGTTGCGGCGCAGCCGGCAAAGGCCTTCAACCCTCTCTACATTTACGGCGACGTGGGCCTGGGCAAGACCCACCTCATGCACGCCATAGGCAATAAGATAAAGGAGGACAACCCCTCCGCCCGCATAACCTACGTTACCAGCGAGACCTTCACAAACGAGCTGATACAGTCCATTCAGGACAACACCAACGCCCAGTTCCGCAGCAGGTACCGCAATGTGGACGTGCTTATGATAGACGACGTACAGTTCATCGCCGGAAAGAACACCACCCAGGAGGAATTCTTCAACACCTTCAACACCCTCCACACCAGCGGCAGACAGATAGTCATATCCTCGGATAAGCCCCCCAAGGAGATACCCGCCCTTGAGGAGCGGCTGCGCAGCCGCTTTGAAGGCGGGCTGATAACCGACATACAGTCGCCGGATTACGAGACCCGCATGGCCATACTGCAAAAAAAGGCGGATCAGGAGAACATAGTCATCGATCCGCGGGTGCTTTCCCTCATAGCCACAAAGGCCAACGCCAACATACGCCAGCTTGAGGGCGCCTTCACCCGCGTGGTGGCCTTTTCAAAGCTCCTTGGCACCCCCATTACCCTTTCCATGGCGGATTCCGCCCTCAAGGATATAATCGAGGACGTGCAGGAGCGGCGGGTGACGGTTCCCATGGTGCAGCAGGTGGTGGCGGATTTCTACAACGTATCCGTGGACGCCATGACCTCCTCCCGCCGCACGGCGGACGTTACCTACCCCCGTCAGGTGGCCATGTACCTTTCCCGGGAGATGACCGACCTCTCCCTCAAGGCCATAGGCGAGCAGTTCGGCGGCAGGAACTATTCCACCATAATCTCCGCCTGCAACAAGATAGAGGACGATATGCTCTTCGACCCCGAGCTTTCAAAGGTGTTCAAGGACCTCAAAAAGCGGATAAAGGGGAACTGATGGGTTTTACCTGTCTTTCTTCTTCTTTCTCTTTTCTTTTCGGGAAAAGAAAAGCCAACGGGAAATATATAAATAAAAAATTAGAAAACGATAAAAAAAGAGCGGTTTTTATGCCGCTCTTTTTGTTTTGCGCCTTATTTCTTTCCGAGATAGGCTTCCTTGATGCTGTCGTCGTTGAGCAGCTCCATGCCGGTGCCGGTCATGGTAACGCTGCCGGTCTGGAGGACGTAGCCCCTGTCGGCTATCTTGAGCGCCGCGTTGGCGTTCTGCTCTATCAAAAGCACCGTCACGCCGTCGTCGTTTATGCGGCGGATTATGGAGAATATGTCCTTTACCACCAGAGGCGCCAGGCCGAGGCTGGGTTCGTCCATCATTATTACCCGCGGCTTCGCCATAAGCGCGCGGCCCACCGCCAGCATCTGCTGCTCGCCGCCGGAGAGGGTTCCGGCCTGCTGCCAGTGGCGCTCGTTCAGCCTCGGGAACAGGCTGTAAACGTGCTCTATATCGTGCTCTATGGCGTCCTTGTCCTCTCTGAGATATGCGCCTATGCGCAGGTTTTCAAGGACGGTCAGGTTCGGGAACACGCGGCGGCCCTCAGGCACCAGCACTATGCCGCGCTGAACTATATCGTGGGTAGCGGCATGGGTGATGTCCTTTCCCTCGTAGCTTACGGTTCCGGAGGCGGGGCTTACGACGCTCATTATAGCGCGCAGCGTGGTGGATTTGCCCGCGCCGTTTGCGCCTATGAGGGTCACTATCTCCCCCTCGTTCACGTCGAAGGATACTCCCTTCAGGGCCTCTATGCCGCCGTAGTTTACTTTAAGGTCGCGTATTTCAAGCAGGCTACTCATCTTCATCTACCCCCAGGTATGCGTTTATAACGTCGGGATTGTCCTGTACCTCGGCGGCGGTGCCTGAGGCTATCAGCCGGCCGAAATCCAGAACGTATATGCGCTCGGCTATGGCCATTACGAGATCCATGTGATGCTCTATCATCAGTATGGGTATGTTGTATTCATGCCTTATCTGGCTGATGAAGTCGGTAAGCTCCTTTGTCTCCTGCGGGTTCATGCCCGCGGCGGGCTCATCCAAAAGCAGCAGCTTGGGGTCGGTGGCCAGGGCGCGGGCTATCTCCAGCCTGCGCTGGAGGCCGTAGGGCAGGCTTCCGGCTATGTCGTCCTTCAGGTGCTCGAGGTGCTGCTCCTGCAAAAGCGCCATAGCCTCGTCCCTCATGCGCTTTTCTTCCTTTGCGTTGAGGCGCAGCGTCGCCGTGAATACGTTCTGCTTTGCCCTCATGTGCTTTGCGATAAGCACGTTGTCGAATACCGTAAGGCTCCTGAAGAGGCGGATATTCTGGAAGGTACGGGCTATGCCCAGCCTGGTTATCTGGTCCGGCGTGGGGCTGACGATATGGCTGAACTCCGGATAGAGATTGCCGGTGTACAGCTTTTTCATCTTGCCCTGGGGATGGTTGCATACCATGGTTTTGCCCATGAAGCTGACCATGCCGTTGGTGGGCTCATATACGCCGGTTATGCAGTTGAAGGCCGTGGTCTTTCCCGCGCCGTTCGGGCCTATGAGGGCGACTATCTCCTTGTCGTTTACCTCCATGGAGAGATCGTTCACGGCCACGACGCCGCCGAACTGCATGGTAACATGGTCAAGGCGAAGTACGTTTTCTGACATATTACTTGCCCTCCCTCTGGGTTTTTTCAATGAATTTCTGGCGTTTTTTGAGCATCCTGTCAAAGTTCAGCTCCCGGTCTCCCATTATGCCCTGGCGGTAGAACAGCACCACAGCCATTATGATTATGGAGAATATGACCTTTCGGAAGCCGGCCCGCAGGAGAGGCACCTTGAAGGAGCCGATATAGGTCTCGGCGTCCAGGAAGCGGAGCCACCACTCTGAGCAGGCTATGAACAGGAAGGAGGCCAGCACCGAGCCGGTAACAGAGCCTATGCCGCCTATTACGACTATGAGCAGTATCTCATAGGTCATTGCGGACTTGAAGGCCATGGCCTGTACCGTGGTCTGGAACATGGCGAGCAGCGCGCCGCCAACGCCCGCGAAGAAGGAGCTTATTACGAAGGACATTTCCTTATGCTTGAAGAGGTTTATGCCCATCGCCTCCGCCGCTATCTCGTCGTCCCTTATGGCCTTGAAGGCGCGCCCGTAGGAGGAATTGATAAGCAGCACTATGAGCAGTATGCATATCCCGGCCACGGTAAAGGGGAACAGGGTGGAATCGAAGGTGGGGAATTTCCTCAGAAGGTTTGAGCCGTTGGTCACGGGGCCCAGCGCGTCCCACTGGAAGAAGGCGCGGATTATCTCCGCAAAGCCCAGCGTCGCGATGGCAAGATAGTCGCTCTTGAGGCGCAGCACCGGAAGGCCGATGAGGAACGCGAAGAGCGCCGCCGCGAGGCCCGCGAGTATGAGCGCGGGTATCACGGGTATCGAGAACTGGACTATGCCGCCGTCAAAGTACTGATATACGGCGTCCCTGTACTCCACGGGTATCGTGAATATGGCGTAGGTGTATGCGCCTATGAGCATGAAGCCCGCCTGGCCCAGGCTGAAGAGGCCGGTGAAGCCGTTGAGCAGGTTCATGGAGACCGCCACCAGCGCGTATATGGCGCCCTTCTTGAGCACTATGAACAGCATGGAGTTGGGGTCTATCACCTTTTCCAGCACGAACACCAGGGCGTAGATGGCTATTATAAGGGCGATGGTGATAATATTGCCTTTGCTGAGTTTTTTCATTATACTCTCCCCCTCCCTTATACCTTTTCGTTGGCCTTCTCACCGAAGAGGCCGGTAGGCTTTACGATGAGTATGATTATGAGCAGGGCGAAGGTAAAGGCGTCCGAGAAGGTGGTCCAGCCCAGGCCCTTTATTATGTTTTCGCAAATACCTATTATAAACGCGCCTATTACCGCGCCGGGTATGCTGCCTATGCCGCCGAACACCGCCGCCACGAAGGCCTTAAGGCCGGGCATCGCGCCGGAGGTGGGGATCACCGCCGCGTAGTTGGTGAAATACAGCATCGAGCCTACGGCGGCCAGGAAGGAGCCGATTATAAAGGTAGCGCTGATTACGTTGTTTATCTTTATGCCCATGAGCTGGCTGGTCTCAAAGTCCTTGGAAACGGCGCGCATCGCCATGCCTATCTTGGTCTTTTGAATGAATGTCACCAGAGCTATCACGAGCAGGAGGGTAAGTATCGGGGTGATTATGGTAACTACCTTGGTGGTGGCGGTGCCTATGGTAACGGTGTTGCTTATCCAGGGTATGGTGGGATACATCTTGGCAAGGCCGCCGGTAATATAGAGCGCCACGTTCTGGAGAAGGTAGCTCACGCCTATGGCGCTTATCATGACGGACATTCTGGGCGCCGTGCGCAGCGGCTTGTACGCCACACGCTCTATAAGGAAGCCAATGAGCACGGTCATGAGCAGCGTAAAGGGAATGGCCGCGTAAAGCGGCATCCACGTTACCGCGTATATCATTATCAGTCCGGCGCACATGAAGACATCGCCATGCGCAAAGTTGATGAGGCGAAGTATGCCGTAAACCATGGTATAGCCTATGGCTATAAGGGCGTACTGTCCGCCTACGGATATGCCCGCCAGCAGATACGGCAGGTTAGTATTGATAAAATCCATTTAAGATACCTCCGGGGGTGGTGGAGTTTTGCAGAAGGGAAAGAGAATTGTTCCACATAGAACATCGGGCGGCGGTGTTGCCGCCGCCCGGTGCTTATCGTCTGGCCTGGTTATTCGTTTTTAGTTTATGCCCTGAACGGCCACGAACTTCCACTCGCCGGTGGCGGTGTCAACTTCCTTTACGAAGGCGGAGTCGCGGATGGCGTCGCCGTTTTCATCAAAGGCGATCGCGCCGGTAACGCCCTCATAGGTGGTGGTGGGCAGAGCCTTGAGCACGTCGGCGGGGTTGGTGGAGCCGGCGTTCTTGAGCGCCTCGAGGGCGGTGAAGTACGCGTCATAGCCCATGGCGGTCACGGCGGAGATCATGTCGTTGCCGCCGTTGTTGGCCTTGGCGGTAGCGTCGCTGTTGATCCACTCCTTGATGCCGGATACGAAGGTCTTTGCGGCTTCGCTCTCTGCGCCCTCATCGAAGAAGGTGGTTACGCAGACCTTTACGTTCTTGCCCTTGGCGGCGTTGGTTATGACGTTGGAATCCCAGGTATCGCCGGCGAGGATAGGCATGGTCATGCCGTTGCCCGCAGCCTGGTCGATGATCAGAGCGGCAGCCTCGGTGGATACGGGAGAGAAGAATACCTCAGCGCCGCTGTTCTGCGCGGTGGTGATGTAGGAGGTAAAGTCGGAGTTGCCCTCGGGGAAGGTCTCTTCGATCACTTCGCCGCCGAGAGCCTTGAAGGCCTCTACGAAGTAATGGCACAGGCCGCCGGAGTAATCGTCGCCCAGCTTGGAGAGGCAGTACGCCTTCTTCGCGCCGAATTCCTTGCTTGCAAAGTTTGCAAGAACGGTGCCCTGGAAGGGATCGAGGAAGCAGATGCGGAAGTAGCAGTCAACGCCGTTGGTTACCTGGGGGTTGGTGCAGGTAATGCCTATCGCGGGGATGCCCGCCTTGTTGAATACGTCGCCCGCGGCGATGGATACGCCGGAGCCATAGGAGCCGAGAACCACGGATACGTTCTGGGAAACGAGGTTGGCGGCCGCGGTGGGGGCCTTGTCGTTGGAGCTCTCGTTATCCACGATGACCAGCTCTACGTTGTAGGTCTCGCCGCCTATTTCGACGGTGGGCTGTACCTTGTTGGCATACTGAACGCCAAGGGTCTCCTGCTTGCCGCCTGCGCCGTTGTCTCCGGAAGCGGGCTCGAATACGCCGATCTTTACGACCTTTTCGCCGTCTGCGGCAGCGGCTGCCTCGGTATTCTCAGCGGGGGCTTCTGCCGCGGGCTGGGAAGAACAGGCTGCTGCGGAAAGCGCCAGCACTGCAACGAGGAGCAGGGCTATGAACTTCTTCATGTTTTTTTCCTCCATTTATATTTCTTTTTGTTTATGGCATATATGGTAAACATATGCCTGAACCATCGGCTTTTTTACCGACGGTACAAAACGATTATAAGGTAATGCCGGGTCTTTTTCAAGATAAAAAGTTTGCTGTTTAGAAACAAATGTCCGCGCTCCGCGGACGGCAGTAGTTTATATCAGATCGTAAAGAAAATAAAAAATTTTTTGTTTTTATATGTCCTTGAAGCACGGACATATGTTTTTGCCTGATCGATTACTAATAAGTTTTCTCAATGCCTTAATATTACTACATAAATTCTGCTTTTGCAATACTTTTGACAAATATATTAAGTTCAGCCTTCCTTTTTAAGTCCGTAATAAGCGGACAGGAAAGAGATTTTTGAGTGTTTTTCGCTGTAAAAGATTTTTTTGCGGTAAAAAGCCGGTAAATAAAACAGGAAGCGGCCACCCCGAGGTGAGCCGCTTCCCTGATGGAAACGAATTGTGCTTCTGTTGTTATTACTTCTGTTATTACTTCGCGTTGTTCTCGCCGAGGCGCACGCCGTTGAAGTATTCGCGGCAGAGCTTGACGACGATGGGAGACAGAGCCAGCAGACCAACAAGGTTGGGCAGAGCCATAAGGCCGTTGAGGGTGTCCGCTATATCCCAAACGAGGGAGAGCTCGGTAACGGCGCCCAGAACGATGATCAGGCAGAAGATGACCTGATAGGGCTTTATGACCTTGGTGGTGTTGAACAGGAACTCGGCGCAGCGGGTTCCGTACAGGCACCAGGAAAGTATGGTAGAGGTAGCGAAGAGGGTAAGACCGACGGAGATTATGATGCCGCCGACCCTGCCGAAGGTGGTGGAGAACGCCGCGATGGTGAGGGGCGCGCCGGCAGCCTGGCCGTACTCGATGGGAGTGCCGGACATAAGCACGGCGAAAGCGGTAAGGGTGCAGATAACGATGGTATCAGCGAACACCTCGAACACGCCGAAGCAGCCCTGACGAACGGCGGAATCGGTATCCGCGGCAGCATGAGCTATAGGAGCGGAGCCGAGACCGGCCTCGTTGGAGAATACGCCGCGTCCTACGCCGCGCTTGATAGCGGCGGAGATGGTCACGCCGGCAACGCCGCCGACAACAGCGGAGGGATTAAAGGCGCCAACGAAGATGCTGCGCAGAACGCTTCCGATATTGCCGATATGGGCAAAGAAGATTATAAGGGCGGAAACGATGTAGATAACTGCCATGAAGGGAACCAGCTTTTCGGTGACCTGGCCTATACGCTTAAGGCCGCCGAGGAGCACCAGCGCGCAGAACGCCGCAACGATTATGCCAATGATAAGGTTGGCGGTGTTGACGTTGATGGGAGTGTAGCTGTTGATGGTGCCGGAGATGGAGGTAACGATGGAGTTGATCTGGGTCATGTTACCTATGCCGAAGGCAGCCAGCATTCCGAAGAGTGAGAACAATCCGCCGAGCCATTTCCAGTTCTTGCCGAGGCCCTTGCTTATGTAGTACATGGGGCCGCCTACCCAGTCGCCCTTGTCGTTGCGCTCGCGGAAATGGATGGCCAGGGTAACTTCAGCAAACTTGGTGCACATTCCGAACAGGGCGGAGATCCACATCCAGAATACTGCGCCGGGGCCGCCGAGGGCTATCGCGCCGGTAACGCCGGCGATGTTGCCGGTGCCAACGGTAGCTGCCAGAGCGGTACAAACGGCCTGGAAGGGAGTTACGGCGCCCTCGCCCGCTTCCTTCTTTTCGAAGATCTTGCCGATGGTGTTCTTCATTATGTAGCCGAACCACCTGAACTGTACCCAACCGCAGCGGATAGTGTAATACACGCCTGTGCCTACCAGAAGGATCAGGCAGGGCCAGCCCCATACGATGCCGTTAAGGAAGGAGTTTACTTTTACGATAAGTTCCATCAGAATTAGTCCTTTCTTATTTTATTTGAAAATATGTGGTAGATACGTTTTTCCTGCAAGATAATTGGCTTTTAAATTCAAAAGCCATTTAGGCGATGTAAATAAAGCTTCTATTCACGCTAAGATTTTAGCATGACATATCCAAATAGTCAATATATTTCTTCACATTTTGTACATATATTATTGCGAAAAAATCCTTATTTTGTCGGTTTTTTATCAACAATAGGGTCCGTGCGCAATATATTAGGCTCCGTTAATCGTTTAACATCAATATTTAGTTTTTTTAACTATTTATCAACCTGTGACGGGTAATGGAGACGCCGCTTCATATCCATGGGAAAAAGCGCAGACCGTGCATATCCGGCGCGGCCCCTGACCACAAAAGCGTTGACAAGCCGCGTTGATACGGCGTTGATAAAATGTTGACCGGCACAGGCCGCGCTTTTCCGCTCCCTTTCGGGCGCGGGCGGGGCGAAAAATAATTTATAAAGCGTTGATAACATGTGTTGACATCGTGTTGATAAGGGGTTGAAAAAGGCGCGCCGTTGAAAGCGTTGATAAGGCGGGTCTTTTCCAACGCTCCGCCAACTGCTTATCAATATTGGTTTTGCAGGCGTTATCCGGGTTTTTTGGGGTTTTCAACGGTGCTGACACGCCTATTACGAATACTACTGTATACATATATAATGATAAGAATAAAAAAAGCGGCCTAAGGCCGCCCCTGACGCTATGACCGCAGATAATCATAGGCTATACGCTCGGTGCCGTTACGCATATATACGATCCCGCATTCTTTGAAGCCGAATCTTTCTATCGCGGAGCGCATTGAAAGATTGTCCCTGTGGGTATCTATGCGGATATAATCCATCTTACCGAGGCAGTATTCAAAGCAGACCCTCGAAATACCCGGTGCTATGCCTGCCGACGCCAGGCGATGGATGGTGCCGTAGGGCCTGTCGTAATGCCAATGGCCGTTTTTTATGACCTGATAGTTTGGCTCCTCTCCTATAATAAAAGTAAAGATACCCGCTATCGCGCCGTTATCGGTGATAAGATAGCTGTCGCCGTTCCTGATATCGGATACTATCGTCTCCTCCCCCGGATAACCCTTTATCCATTGCGTCGCATTTCCGTGGCTGGCCATATACTGCCTTGCGGAGGCTATTATCCTCATTATGTCATCGACATCATTCATGGTGCTTTTTCTGATATTCATTTACTGTATCCTTTCAAAATATATAAATTTATTTATGATAAGGCTCGTTGTTCATGATCTTGAAGCAGCGGTATATCTGCTCGAGGAGCATTATGCGGAATATCTGGTGCGAGAAGGTGGGCTTTCCGAAGCACAGCCGAAGGTCCGCCCTTCGCAGCACCTCGGGGGAAAGGCCGAGGGATCCGCCTATTACGAAGGTTATTTTGCTGCCGCCGGAGTTCATTATCCCCTGAAGCCGGGACGCCATCTCAGGGGAGGTCAGCTGCTCCCCCTTAAGATCCATGGCAATGAGATATTCGCCCGGGGCGGCCTTTGAAAGTATCCTCTCCCCCTCCGCGCGCCTGACCTGCTCCATCTCGGCGGGCGAAAGCTGCTCCGGCGCCCTTTCGTCGGCCACCTCTATTATGCTTACCTCCGCAAAGCGGGATATGCGCTTTCTGAACTCGGCGCAGGCCTCGGCATAGAATCTCTCCTTCAGCCTGCCTACGCATATGAGCTTTACATTCATAGCTCAAACCTCCCGGTGATCCTGTCCCTGTGGGCCACGGCAAGGGAAAGCTCCGACTCAGGAATATCCTGGGCCAGAAGCTCCGAGCGTACCGTTTCAAGGGCGAGGCTTTCGAAATTGTTGTCCCGGCTGAGATGGCCGAGAATGGCCCTGCGCACGCCGGAGGAATAAAGACCGCACAGCGCGCGGCCGCAGCCCGCGTTGGAAAGATGCCCGACGTCTGAAAGTATGCGCCGCTTGGTGGGATAGGGATAGCGGCAGGAGCTTACCAGCTCCTCATCGTGGTTTGATTCTATAAGAATTATGCCGGACCCTGCCGCGCAGGATATAAGGCGGCTGTCAACATGGCCTATGTCGGTCATTACGGTGATCTTTTTCCCATCGCTCTCTGAAAAGGAATAGCCTACCGGCTCGGCGGCGTCATGTGGGGTGCGAAAGGGCAGCACCGATATGCCGCAGGCATAAAAATCACGCCCGCTCTCGAACACGCGGACGCACTTTGGCGGTATCTCCCCTATCAGCGGCTCCATGGCCTGCCAGGTTCCGGCGTTCGCGTATACGGGTATGCCGTAGCGCCTGCAGAGCACCCCTACTCCGGCTATATGGTCGGTATGCTCGTGAGTGATGAATATCGCGGATACGTCCTCTATCCTTTCCCCGGCAAGGGAAAGGGCCGCCGATATGGCGCGGGCGCTTTTGCCCGCGTCTACCATAAGAAGGCCGCCCGGGGCGCCTATAAGGGTGCAGTTTCCGGAGGAACCGCTGAACAATGGGGTCATAAACATATTTTTTCTGATCAGAGCCTGAACGCTATGCCGGCCGCGGCGGATACCGCGATGAATACTATGGGATGCAGCTTTTTGAGCCGCTTTATGTTGGTTGCGATAAGCAGCAGCGCGAACAGTATGAGATGCCGCAGGTCGATGCAGCCGAAAAGCGTGGTTCCGGAGAGGGCTATTATCATAACGGAATAGCAGGCCGCCGCAATAAGCCCCGTAGCGGCGGGACGGAGACCGCCGAAGGCGTCGTTTACATATATATTGTCCCTGAACTTATGAAGCGCCCTGGATATCGCAAGTATTACAATATAGCTGGGGAGCACAAGGCTCAGCGTGGCGATTATCGCGCCCGGAATACCGGCCGCATTGTAGCCCGCAAAGGTAGCGGTGTTTACGCCGATGGGCCCCGGGGTGGACTCCGCCACGGCTATCATATCCGCAAGCTGCGCCTTCGTGAACCAGGTGTATTTATCCGTCATCGCGGAAAGAAAGGGTATGGTCGCGAGGCCGCCGCCTACGGCGAAAAGCCCGGTCTTGAAGAATTCATAAAAAAGCTGAAGGTATATCATCTGCGCCTCCCGAAATATCCGTATGCTATGCCGGCCGCCCCCGCAGACAGCACTATTATGACGGGGGAAAGGTCAAACAGGATCGACGCGGCGCACGCTATCACGCATATTACCACGGAAACGGGCCGCCTGAGATTGCTTTTGACGAGCTTTATCACGGCGTTGAGTATCAGCACCGCGACGGCTACACGTATGCCGTTGAAGGCGTACCCCACGGCGGGAAGGCTCGCGAAGCTGGTGATAAGGGACGCTATTATGAGTATTATTATGATGCTGGGGCATATGACGCCAAGGGTGGCTATGGCCGCGCCCAGGGCTCCCCTTTCCTTTGAGCCTATAAAGGTAGCGGTGTTTACGGCGATAACGCCGGGGGTGCATTGGGCGATTGCGAAATAATCCAGTATCTCATCCCGTGTAGCCCAATCGTGGCTTTCCACGCACTCCCTCTCAAGCATGGGCAGCATGGCGTAGCCGCCGCCGAAGGTAAAAAGGCCTATGCGGAAGAAGGAGGCGAAAAGGTCGAAATAAGTGGTTTTTTTATCTTTCATATCCATATTGTTTTTAATCGGCAAAGTATTTCCTGAAAGTCCTTTCTATCTCAGTATCCACCTCTTTGCTGAAGGCGGTAAAATCCGAAAGTATCTGCTCGGCGTCCCGGGTAAGGCCCGCGCCGCCGCCCTTTGCGCCCCCGGTGCGGGTCAGCAGCAGCTTACAGCCCGCGAGCTCCTCGCTGCGCTTTATGATACGCCATGCCTTGGAATAGGCCATGCCTATCTCCTTTGCCGCCGAGGAAAGGGAGCCGGTGCGCTTTATGCCCTCCATAAGCATGGCTATGCCGGGGCCGAAGTATTTGCCGCCGTCCTTGCTGAGCCAAAGGGTATATACCGGCTTTATGCACTGGTAATTCACACAGCTCACTCCCTTATGAGAATATCGTATATGCCGTTCAGTTCGTCGCTCGAATAGTATTCGATAATGACCTTTCCCCTGCTCTGGCTGCCCTGTATGCTCACCCTTGTGCCGAGCCTGTCGCGGAGCCTGTCCTGAGCGAACCTGAGGTCGGTATCCACCGGCTGCTCCGGCTTTTTCTTCTCATGGGCGGGCTTTGTCATGGCCTTCGCGAGCCGCTCCGCCTCCCTTACGGATATGCCCCCCTCCGCTATCCTGTCGGCAAGCCGGAATTGCATGGGCTTTTCCGGCAGGCTGAGTATCACCTTTGCGTGGCCGGACTGGAGCCTGCCCTCCCTGAGGTACTGCTGTATCTCCTCGGGCAGGTTGAGAAGGCGCAGCGTGTTGGCTATGGACGGGCGGCTCTTCGCGAGGCGCTCCGCCACCTCCTCCTGGGTAAGGTCGTTCTGATCCATAAGGAAGCGTATGGCCGCGGCCTGCTCTATGGGGTTCAGGTCCTCACGCTGTATGTTTTCAATGAGGGCGACCTCCATCACCTCATAGTCGTTCATGTCCTTTATTACTACCGGCACCTTGTTAAGGCCCGCTATGCGTGCGGCGCGGTAGCGGCGCTCTCCGGCTACTATGGTATACCTGTCTCCCGTCCTCCGCACGACGATGGGCTGTACTATGCCGTGGTTCTTTATTGAATTGGCCAGCTCATACAGCTTTTCCTTATCAAAACTCTTGCGCGGCTGGGATGAATTTGTGTCCAGAAGGTTTACGTCTATCTCGATAACGCTTTCCTCCGGCGGCTGCTGATAATCCCCAAGCAGCGCGTCAAGCCCTTTTCCGAGTCCCTTTTTCAAAGCCATGGATCAATTCTCCTTATCTATAAGCTCGTTGGCAAGCGCCCTGTACGCCTTGGCCCCTGAGCAGCGTGGATCGTAAAGCGTTATGGGAAGGCCGAAGCTCGGCGCCTCGCTGAGCCTTACGGAGCGAGGTATTATGGTATCGTAAACCTTGTTTTTAAAGAACTTCTTTACCTCGTTCACTACCTGACCCGAAAGGTTGGTCCGCGCATCGAACATGGTGAGCACTACGCCCTCTACCTGAAGGTTCGTATTTAGCCGCTGCTTGACCAGCTTTACCGTGTTCATAAGGTCCGAAAGGCCCTCCAGGGCGAAATACTCGCACTGTATTGGGGCCAGCAGCGTGTCCGACGCGGTCAGGGCGTTTATCGTCAGCAGGCCAAGGCTGGGGGGGCAGTCTATAAATATGTAGTCATAGCTGTCCCGGACGGTATCCAGCACGCGCTTGAGAACGGTCTCGCGGGCTATGGCGCTGACCAGCTCCACCTCAGCGCCGGAAAGCTCCTTGCGGGCGGTGAGCACATCCAGCCCCTCCACTACGCTGCGCTCTATGGCCTCCCTCGGATCGACGCCGTTTATCAGCACGTCGTATATGCTGTACTGCACCGCGTCCTTATCTATGCCCAGGCCGCTGGTGCTGTTGCCCTGGGGGTCTATATCCACGCACAGCACCCGCTTGCCCTTCTGGGCCGCGCAGGCCGAAAGGTTGACGGTGGTGGTGGTCTTGCCAACCCCGCCCTTCTGGTTAGCTACGGCGATTATTTTAGCCATATATCCTCCTTATTTAGAAGCCGCATGACCGGCCCTTGACCGTTTATGCGGGCTTTTTCGCGTAAATGACAGAGCCGGTGCAGGGCACGGCGCGAATTTTTACTTATTGATTATAATCCATTTAAATGGAATAAACAACATCGGGTTGATGTTCCACGTGGAACAAAAATAAAAAAAGGGAAATTGTTCTACGTGGAACAAAAAAAGAAGCGGCTCCAGGCCGCTTCCGTAGCGCTTTACCTTCCGGTCTTTATTACAAACACGGCCGGCATCAGCCCGCCGGCCTCGGTCCTGACCTCCGTTACGAGCCGCAGGCCGGGGCGCTCCCGTATAAGCTTTTTAAGCAGGGTGTACTCCATTGTGTACAATATGGCCACGCCGCCGGGGCGGAGCCATTTGGGAATGCTTTCCAGTATGCCGGAGTAAAGCCTTTCGTTTGACTTATGGCTGCCCACCCTGTTGCCGAAGGGAAGGTTCGCCACCAGCTCGTCGTAGGGCCGCTCCGCCGAAAAACGCATGCAGTCGTTATGTACGAATCTGGCTATGCTTCCGGCGGCCTTCGCGTTTGCGCGGGCTATGTCTATGGCCTTATCGGATATATCCACGCCGGTAAGGCCGGCGCAGGGGAAGAGCTTTTCCCGCTCTATGAGGAAGGTGCCGCTGCCGCAGCAGGGATCCAGCACTCTCGCGTCCTTTCCGCCGAGGAAAAACTCCGCGTATTTGACTATGGCCGCCGCCGTTGCGGGGTGCATGCTGGCGGGCAGGGCCGAAAGCCGGTAGCTGAACCTTTCGTCCTTTATGGTGAGCAGCTTTGCGTATATGAACGCGCCGCCGTTGCTCTTTATTTCCACCCGCAGCTCTATCTCGTAGTTGTTGGGGCAGTTGAGCAGTATTTCGCCGTCCATCACGCCGATCATCCTTCGCGCGATGGCCAGCCGGTCTATATTCCCCTCCCCCCTTATCTCCAGCCGGTAGCCGAAGGGGGGTTTGCCGGTATGGCATTCGGGCAGCAGCTTTTCGAGAAAGCCCTTTGCCTTTATGCCCATGGACCTGGGGTCGGAGTTTGAGTTGGCGGATACCTCTATGAGCGCCTCGGTAAAGCAGCGGCAGGCAAAAAGCCCCGCCATGTCCGCCGTATGGACGTGTACGTCGCTGCGGTGTACGGCGGAGGGACGGAAGCCGTGCTCCGAAAGCTCCCGGGCCAGCGGGTCCGAAAGCCTGTCCGGGGAGCGCAGCTCTATTTCGCAGGGCCGGGGGAGCGCCGTGAAGGCGTGCTTTTCAAAGGTTAGAAAGCTGCGCATGGCGGTCTTAAGGGCCTCGGTCTCCGCGTCGAAATGCACCCTTTCTTCTTCGCTTTTCGCCGGCTGCACGGCGTATGAAGCGAGAGCCGCCTTTGCCTCGTCCCCTCCTATCGCGCCCAATGAAAGCAGCATGGAGGGCCGCACATAGCGGGTACCCTCCGCAAGGAGGGCCTGCTTCAGGTATTTCACGTCGGAAGGGTCCCTGAGCTGCCCCATGAGCACGGCGGCGTTCTTGCGCAGCTTGGGCTGATCTGAAAGCAGGGCGCTTCTGAGAGGCCCGCGGCCGCCCAGCAGGCTGTTGAGCTGCCTCGCGTATTTTTCCTGCCTCGCGCAGCGGCATAAAAAGGCGCACGCGGCGGGATTGCCCTCGCAGAAAAGCTCATAGGCGAAGGGGAACGCCTCTGAGGAGTAGTGCATCATGTGCTCCGGGCCGTTGGGCAGCGAGAGCCGCTGGGCGACCATCTCTTTGGTAAGCGCCCTGTGCGCGGCCGGGGAGCCGCCGCTGCCTCTGCCGTTTTTGTGTAAGCTCATCTTTTTCTCCCTTCGGCTGCTGAGCGTATCACCGCCAGCACCTCGTCGGTGCCGTCCGCCGTTGCGTCGCCGCTCATGGCGGAAATAAAGCTCAGCCGCCTGTCGTAAAGGTCGTGTATGCACTCAAAGAGCGTATCCGGCGTAAGGTCGCTCTGGTCCAGCGTCATGGCGTAGCCCTTCCTTGCGAAGTAGCCCGCGTTGAGTATCTGGTCCCCGCGGGAGGCGGAAAGCGGCAGGGGTATCAGCAGGGCGGGCTTTGCGAGGGCCAGGAATTCGAATATGGCGTTGGCCCCGGCGCGGGACAGTATTATATCCGCCGCGGCGAAAAGGTCCGGCAGCTCCTCTGAGATGTACTCATACTGCACATAGCCCGGCTCCTTTATGGAGTCGTCCCTCTTGCCCTTGCCGCAGAGGTGGATGATGTCGAAGGTGCGGGTGAGCCGGGGCAGCGCGGCCCTCAGCGCCTCGTTTATGGCCTGGGCGCCCTGGCTGCCGCCCATGGCGAGCAGTATGGGCTTTTCGCCGGAAAAGCCGGTAAAGTCCAGCCCCCTCCGCCTGCTGCCGCCGTAAAGCTCGGGACGTATCGGCGTGCCGGTATGCACGCCCTTTTTGCCCACGTATTTCAGCGTATCCTCAAAGGTCACGCATATCCTGTCCGCAAATTTCGCGGTTATCCTGTTGGCGAGGCCGGGGGTATAGTCGCTCTCGTGGGCTACTATTGGGGCTATGCCCTTCGCCGCTATCACCACCGGCACCGATACGAAGCCGCCCTTTGAAAACACCACGTCCGGCTTTATCCCGCGTATTATGCGCCTGGCCTGGAATATTCCGCCTATTACCCTGAAAGGATCGGTAAGGTTCTTTAAGGAAAAGTATCTGCGGAGCTTTCCGGCGGATATGGCGTGATAGGTCACGCCCTCGAGGTCCCCCACAAGGGTCTTTTCTATGCCGTTGGCGGTGCCTATGTAGTGTATCTCGTAGCCCTCCGCTCTGAGCTTCGGCAGCAGCGCAAGATTGGGCGTGACATGGCCGGCGGTCCCGCCGCCCGTCAGAATGATCTTCTTTGACATATCCGTATTCCTTTTATAAAAATTATCTTATTCAATATTATGCCGCGAAAACGGTTATTGCTCCTGAAATTATATCATTTAGCCGCGATTGCCGCAAGGCGTATGCTGTGGTATTATTAAGGAAGCTGCTGCAAAGGAGGGACGCATATGAAGCTGCAGAATATGAATCCCGGCGAGGCGCTGCCGGCCGCGGCCGCCATGACGCTGAGGCTCGGGGGCTTTTCAAAGGCGGCGGAGCTTATGGGGGCTCTGCTCGCGGATACCCTTGCAATGAATATGCCGGGCGCGCTCGGCGCGTATCACAGGCTCACCGAATATATGCTCTCCTCCCCCGCGAGGAGAGTCACGGGGGATCTCTGGAGGGACCAGCTTTTATACGAAATAATACAGACGGAGCACCCCTTCGCCCTCTCCGCCGCCCGCGGGATGCGGGACGAGGCGCAGCTTTCGGCCATGCGGGAGCGGCTCTGGGTAATGGGCGAGCTTTCCACCCTTACCTCAGAGCGCATAGCCCGGCTCATAAGCGAAAGGGGCAGAAGCTCGAGGGCGGGCGATCCCGTTGCGATGAAGTCCACCGCAATATGGTCCGGCGGCAGCATATCCGGCCTTCCCCGCCGCGGCGCCGAGGAGGAGCAGGCGGCGCAGCTCCCGCTGGAATTCACCCCCTGGAAGTACGGCGAGGCCGGGCTTACCGACAGCTTTGTATCCGATGAGGCGCTGGAGGAGATGTACCGCCGCTTTCTCGAATCCTCCGACTGGGCCGGCCTTACGGAGGATGTATGGAGCTTTTTCGCCTCCTACGGCACTGGCGAATTTTTACGGCATCGCTTCTTTATAATAAACGAAAACGGACGCCTCGACCCCATGGAGGAGCCTGAGGCCATAGTCCCCCTTTCCGCCTATGAGGAGCAGCACGGCCGGCTCATGGAAAACACCATACGCTTCATGCGTGGGGAAAGCGCGCTGAATACGCTGCTGTCCGGCGGCATGGGAACCGGCAAGACGGCCCAGGCGGCGTCGCTGCTTCAGGAGCTGCCGGAGGTCAGGATGATAATAGCCCCGGAGGGAGAAATAAGGCACGTGCCGTCCCTTATAAACAGGCTTTCCGGCCAGCCCTTGAAATTCATACTGCTGCTGGACGATATAGCCGCGGACGGCGACGGGATAAGGCTGCTGTCCTCCGTTACGGCGGGCTTTCGGGCGATGCCGCCCAATATACTCATATACGCCACCTCAAGAGGCGAGGGCGGCCCGCTGCCGGGGCGCATAGCCTTCCGCTATCCGGCCCTCAAGGAATTCACCGGCATGATATCCGAGCTTCTGGAGGCCGCCGGAAAGTATCCTGACGCACAGGCCATACACAACGCGGCGCTGGATCATCAGGTGGACGCGCGGGAAAGGCTGACCGTCGCCGGCGCGCTCATGATAGCCGGGGAAATGGAATGAGATATTTAAAAAGAGCGGTCCCTCAGCCGCTTTTTTCTTTGCCATATCCCCCGGTTTATGTTAAAATATAGCTTGGTAAAGTTTGAGCAGACGCAATTTTTTCAAGGAGGGACGCTTATGAAAATATACAACACCATGACCCGCAGAAAGGAAGAGCTGGTACCGCTGAAGCCGGGCGAGATAGGCATGTACGTATGCGGTCCTACGGTATACAACTTTATCCACATAGGCAACGCGAGGCCGCTGGTGGTGTTCGATACCCTCAGGCGGTATCTTGAATATAAGGGCTACAAGGTAAAGTACATATCCAACTTCACGGATATAGACGATAAGCTCATCCGCCGCGCCAACGAGGAGCACACCACTGTTGCGGAGCTGGCGGACAGGTATATAAAGGAATACAAAAAGGACGCGGAAGGGCTTTGCGCGGAGCCGGCGACCTGCAACCCCAGGGCCACGGAGCATATACCCCAGATAATAAAGCTGGTGGAGACCCTCATTGAAAAGGGGCACGCATACCCCGTCGCAAACGGCGACGTTTATTTCTCCGTCCGCTCCTTCCCCGGCTACGGCAAGCTCTCCGGCCAGTCAATAGACGATCTTGAGTCCGGCGCGCGCATAGAGCCGGGCGATCTGAAGCGCGACCCGCTGGATTTCGCCCTCTGGAAGAGCGCTAAGCCCGGCGAGCCCGCCTGGGACTGCCCCTGGGGCAAGGGACGCCCGGGCTGGCATATCGAGTGCAGCGCCATGAGCATGGAGCTTCTGGGCCCCACCTTCGACATTCACGCGGGCGGCCAGGATCTCATATTCCCGCACCATGAAAACGAGATAGCCCAGAGCGAGGCGGCAACAGGCAAGCCCTTCGCGAGGTACTGGATGCACAACGGCTATATAAATGTTGACAACCAGAAAATGTCAAAGTCCCTCGGCAATTTCCGCCTTGTGCGGGATATAGCCCAGGAGTTCGACCTTGAGGCCGTAAGGCTGTTCCTGCTTTCCGCCCAGTACAGGAACCCCGTCAATTTCACCCGGGAGCTTATCGAGCAGGCCAACACCGCCCTCACCCGCCTGCGCACCGCCCGGGAACGCCTTGCGGAGGCCAAGGAAGGCCCCGCCACGGCAGAGGACGAGAGCTTCTGCGCATCATTGGCGGAGCACGAGAAAAAGTTCTGCGACGCCATGGACGACGACCTGAACACCGCGGACGCGCTGGGCGCGCTGTTCGACTACGCGAGGGCGGTCAATACCTTCGTGACCGAGCCCCGCAGCCGCGAGGCGCTCGACAGGGCCGCGAAGCTCTTTGACGATATGACCAACGTATTGGGCCTGCTCCAGCATAAAAATGCCGAGGAATTCCCGAAGGAGGCCGTCGCCCTGCTCAGCGAGCGCGCGGAGGCGAGAAAAAACAAAAACTGGGCCCGGGCGGATGAGATACGCAATGAGCTCAAGGAGATGGGCTTCGCCGTTGAGGACGGCAAGGACGGCGCAAAGCTCAAGAAGCTGTAAGGCCATTTTTGAACAATATTTTAAATCATCGCCCCATGCCTTGAAATAAGGCATAACGGCTGATAGAATCAGGAGGAAACGAGCATTGGGTGGCGATATGCTTTCGCTGTTCGGCCTTATAATAGGCGTGTACCTCATAATCGCCGCGATCAGCGGACGCGGCAAGCTCTATGAGAACGATTACCTGAACTGCCCGAGGGAGCAGTATGTAAAGGGGCTGCGGATACTCGCCGCCATATCCGGAGTACTGCTCACGGTATCCAACCTCCTCGAGTATCTCGGCGTCATAGCCTACGGCTCCCCGGTCGCCATCGCGCTCTGGGCGGCGGGCTTCGCAAGCCTCATCGTAATGATGGTGTACTCCTCGAAAAAGACCGACAGAAAGGCCGCTGCGGCAGGCCGTAAGACTGCCGGATCCGCCGAAAAAAAGGATTACGATCCCCTTCGCGCCGCCTTCGTGTTCGATGACGACGACGAGGACGGATCTCAAAAACAAGAAAAACAAGAAAAATAAGAACTCATTCTGAAAGGAAAGCGTTATGAAAAAAACTGTTATCCGCATCGTAGCAGCGGCCATGCTGGCGCTGATGGTGCTGACCGCACTTCCCGCCTTCGCTTATAACATCGTAGGCACCGCGGCCGCCCAGACCCCCGTCTACAAGGACACAAAGGGCAAGAAGATCGAGCTGTATGTCAGCGGCCCCGTTACCATAAACAGGCAGGACAACAAGTCCGGCATGTACAACATCACCGTCAGCTATAACGGCGCGACCTATAACGGCTGGGTATACCCCTCCGCCATCTCCGGCATAGGCTATGACAAGTCCAGCGGCTCCTCCGGCAGCTCCTCCGGCAGCACCTCCGGCAGCAGCTCCGGCAGCAGCTCCTACGGGACATATACCGCCACCATAGCCACCGGAGCCACCATAAACGTCAACGGCAAAAATTACAGGGTATCCACCGGCGGCAGCATCAACGTCAACTACCGCGACGCGATGGGCACTCAGGTCCATGTGACCGCGGGCTCCGTCTCCGGCTGGGTAGCCGCCTCCTACCTTTCCAGCTTTAAAAAGAACGGCTCCTCCATAAGCCTTTCCGAGCTGCCCACCAGCGGCGGAACTACCGGCAGCAGCACCGCCGGCGGCACCGTCTCCACTCCCTCCCAGGGCGGCAGCCAGAACACCGCCAGCGGCACCTTCTCCGCCAACCTCGCCGCAGGCACTACCATTACCAATAACGGCAAGTCCGTAGGCATCGTACAGAACGCGGGCAACGTCACCGTCAACTACCGGGACGCCTCCGGCTCTCAGGTATTTATAACCGTAGGCAGCGTTGCGGGCTGGGTACCTGCGAGCGCCATCTCCAACCTCAGGAGCACGAGCTCCGGCTCCATAACCGTAGCCAACCTGCCCACCAGCGGCGGAACTACCGGCAGCAGCACCGCCGGCGGCAGCTCCCAGGTAAAGGCATACGATACCGCAAAGACCGCCGTATCCAAGGACAGAAACATCTATGTCCGCTCCACCGCCACCAGCTCCACCAAGGGCGCTACCAAGCTGCGCAATATGCGGGGCAAGACCTTCACCGTAATGGGAACCGACACTACCGGCAGCTTCCTGTATATCGACTACAACGACACCCGCGGCTTCGTTCGGGCTCAGGATTTCACCTTCACCAGCGGCAACGTGGTAGACCAGAACCCCAACAATAACAACAACGGCAGCGTGACCGCCAACAACACCGGCATGGCCGCCAGCGGCGCTACCCCCGGCGTGGGCAGCAAGTCCCAGAGCGACGTATGGGGCAGCATAACCATACCCGGCGCGGGCACCTACCCCATTTACGGCAACTACACCAACAAGAAGGGCAACCTGTACTATTACGACTACAACAACATAAAGAGCTACAAGTACGTACACACCACCACCGCCAAGGGCTCCCAGGTAGCGGTAGTAATGGGCCACAACATGCGTAAGTCCAGGACCTACTTCCACAACCTGCACCACATCCAGAACGCCATACTTGGCAAGTCCACCTGCGATTACTGCAAGGCGAGCTGCTCCGGCTACGGAAAGTCCATCTCCGCAAGCTGGGAAGGCAGCAGCAGCTGGGAGGTAGTGGCCTTCTTCGAGGTACCCAAGAACAAGGCCTACAAGAACATACTGGCCCAGATGGCGCAGCCCTGGAACTACACCACCGCCCAGTACCTCTCCAACGTGAAGTCCTATGTGAACACCTTCTCCGGCAACAGCTGGGCGAATACCTCCGCCCTTACCGATAACGGCAAGTACATGATGCTCATCACCTGCGGCGACAAGACCGACAGCAGCAACATCGCAAAGCTGTACATGCTGCTCAAGGCGGTAGGCTAAAGGATATAGAGGTTTAGGTTACTGAGTTATAGAACCGTCACCTGGCAGGGTGGCGGTTCTGCTTTTATATTTATACCTACTTCACTATTTCAAACCTGTTATGCTATAATATAGGTTGGCGTGGAATAAGCGCCGGAAGGAGTAATTTAATGAAGAAATGTTCTGTGGGCGGTCAGGCCGTAATGGAGGGCGTAATGATGAAGGCCCCCGGCGGCATCGCCATGGCGGTCCGGGATGCGAAGGGCCGCATAGTACTGGATTATAAAGAATATACCACAAAGGCGAAAAAGGGCACCTTTTTAGGCCTCCCCATAGTGCGGGGCGTTGTGGCCTTTGTGGAGAGCCTTACCATAGGCATGGGCACCCTTACGAAATCCGCCGAGCTCATAGGCGAGCCCATTGACGAGAAGCCTACGAAATTCGAAAAGTGGCTTTCCGAAAAGCTGGGCAAGTCGGTGGAAAAGGTTGTGATGGGCCTTGCGGTGATACTTGCCGTCGCGCTGTCCGTGGGCCTGTTCTTCCTGCTGCCCCAGCTCATAAGCAGCCTTATATTCAAGGGGAGCGCCGCCGCCTCCGCTACCAAGTGCCTGGTCGAGGGGCTGGTGCGGCTTTGCGTTTTCATAGGCTATATATTCTTCTGCGCCAGCGTGAAGGATATAAAGCGGGTGTTCATGTATCACGGGGCGGAGCATAAGACCATAGCCTGCTATGAGGCAGATGATCCCCTCACCCCGGAAAACGCCATGAAGCACAGCCGCCTCCATCCCCGCTGCGGCACCAACTATCTCTTCCTTGTGATGGCGGTATCTATAGTGTTCTTCGCCCTGGTGGGCTGGAACGAGAGCCTGTGGCTCAGGCTGCTTTCCCGCATAGTGTTCCTGCCGCTCGTGGCGGGGCTCAGCTATGAGGTGCTCAAGTTCGCCGCGAAGTACGATAACATATTCACAAAAATAATACGCGCCCCCGGCATGGCGCTCCAGTACATCACCACAAGGGAGCCCACCGAGGATATGCTGGAGGTTGCCATAGCCTCCTTTGACCTTGCCATGTCCGACCCCGATAAGGCCATGGAAATGGTCAGAAAGAACCGTGAGGAAATAGCGGAGGCGGACAAGGCGGAAGCAAAGGCATGACCGCGCTGGAATACGCGGACAGGCTGCTTTCTCCCGTTACTGAGGAGCATGAGGCCGAGGCGCGGATAATCATATCCGACCTTACCGCCCTGCCCATAGGGCGAATAAACATAGAAGCCCCTCCCCTCTCTGCGGCGCTTAAGGAGCGCATAGAGGGCGTCGCGAAAAGGCGGGCGGAGGGCGAGCCGCTTCAATATATATTGGGAAAATGGGAATTTATGGGCCTGCCCTTTTATACGCGGCCCTGCGCGCTGATACCCCGTCAGGATACAGAGACCCTCTGCGAGGAGGCGCTCAAAATAAACGGGAGCGGCAAAAGGCTCCTTGACCTGTGCTGCGGAACAGGCTGCATAGGGGTATCCCTTGGTAAGCTCGGGGGCTTTGAGGCGACCTTCGGGGATATAAGCCCGGACTGCCTTGCCCTTGCCCGGGAAAACGCCGCGTTGAACGGCGTACCGGGCAGCTTCATACTGACGGATATGTTCGGCGGCATAGACGGAAGCTTCGACCTTATCTGCGTAAACCCCCCGTATATACCCACCTCGGAGCTTGCCTCATTGCAGGATGAGGTAAGGCGGGAGCCGGCGCTGGCCCTTGACGGCGGGGCGGACGGGCTGGACTTTTACCGCCGTATCGCCCGCGATCACGCCGCGCACCTCTCCCCCGGCGGCACGCTGCTCATGGAGGTTGGCGCGGGGCAGGCGGCGGGGGTCGCTTCGATGTTCCCGAAAGCGGAAATAATAAAGGATCTTTGCGGCGTTGAAAGGGTGGTGGCGGTGAGCGCCGCCCGGCGGCAGGATGAAAAAGGCCCGGCGGGCCGCTGATAATATTGTGAAAATATGCGGCCTTGAGGACGCAAAGCTTATAGAATGGACGGAGCAATATGATAAACAAGCTTAAAGCACTGAAAAAACGCTATGAGGAGCTGACCGCTGCCCTCTCGGCCCCGGACGCCATGAACGACCAGGCCGCCTGGAGGGAGATGGTCAAGGAGCACAGCCAGCTCGAGGAGATAGTCGGCGCCTTTGACGAATACACCGCCGCGCAGCAGGCGGAGGCGGACTGCAAGGCCATGCTGGAGGAGCACCTCGACCCCGAAATGAAGGAAATGGTGCATGGGGAGATCGCCGAGCTTGCGCAGAAGCAGCAAAAGCTCATAGAGGATATGAAGATAATGCTGCTGCCCAAAGACCCCAACGACGAGAAGAACGTTATGCTGGAAATACGCGCCGGCATAGGCGGCGACGAGGCGGCGCTCTTCGGCGCGGATCTATTGCGTATGTACCAGCGCTACGCGGAGCGCCATGGCTACAGGCTGGAATACATGAACGAAAACACAACCGAGGCGGGCGGCGTAAAGGAGGTCGTGCTGAACATAATCGGCAAAGGCGCGTATTCGCGGCTGAAGTTCGAAAGCGGCGTCCACCGGGTGCAGCGCGTGCCGGAGACGGAATCCCAGGGCCGCATACACACCAGCGCGGCGACGGTCGCCGTAATGCCGGAGGCCGAGGATGTGGAGGTGGAGATAGACCCGAAGGACCTTCAGATAGACACCTACCGCTCCGGCGGCGCGGGCGGCCAGCACGTGAACAAGACGGAATCCGCCATACGCATCACACATATACCCACCGGCATAGTCGTGCAGTGCCAGGACGAGCGCAGCCAGCACAAGAACAAGGACAAGGCAATGAAGGTGCTCAAGTCCCGCATATACGAGCATTTCCTCAAGGAAAAGGAGAGCGCGGAGGCCTCCGCCCGCCGCAGCATGGTAGGCAGCGGCGACCGCAGCGAGCGCATACGCACCTATAACTTCCCCCAGGGGCGGGTGACGGATCACAGGATAAACATGACGCTGTACCGCCTCGAGGCCTTCCTTGACGGGGACATGGACGAGATGATAGACGCGCTCATACTTGCGGAGCGCACCGCGCAGCTCACCGGGGAGGCGGAATAATTGGATACGCTCTACTTCAACGCCGTAAAACAGAGCGAGGCCGGCACAAAGCTGGGCGGCGGCGTGATACGCGCCGGGGGGCTCGTCGCCTTCCCGACGGAGACGGTATACGGCCTCGGCGCAAACGGATTGGACGGGGCGGCGGTAAATAGGATATTCGAGGCCAAGGGAAGGCCCAACGACAACCCGCTGATACTGCACATAGCGAAAAAGAGCGACCTGAAGGAGCTGTGGAAGTCTGTGCCGGAAAAGGCAAGGCTGCTGATGGATGAATTCTGGCCCGGGCCGCTGACCATGGTCTACCTTAAAAGCAGCCGGGTACCCGGCGAGGTAAGCGCGGGGCTGGATACCGTGGCCGTAAGGATGCCCGCAAACAGGACGGCGCTCGCGCTCATACGCGCCGCGGGGGTACCCATAGCCGCCCCCAGCGCGAACCTTTCCGGCAAGCCCTCCCCCACCTCGGCGGAGCACGTCATTGAGGATATGGACGGGAAAATAGACGTGATAATAGACGGCGGAAGCTGCGCTATCGGCGTGGAGTCCACGGTTGTGTCCCTCATGGGGGGCGAGGTCACGATACTCCGCCCCGGCGGTATTACCCGGGAAATGCTGGAGGCCGTCGTAGGCCCCGTAAGCCTTTCCCCCGCCGTGCTTGCTCCGTTGAAGCAGGGAGAGGCCGCCCCCTCCCCAGGCATGAAGTACAAGCATTACGCCCCGGACGCCGAGGTGATAGTAGGCACGGGAGCGCCCGGCGATATAGCGGCGAAGCTCATAGCCGAGTATGAAAAAAGGGAAGCGGGCGGGCAGAGCTGCATAATTTTCGCAACAGAGGAAACTCGCCGCTTCTACAAGGGCAAGAGGTATGTTATAATAGGCGAGAGAAAAAACCCCATCACGCTCTGCGAGAGCCTTTTCGCCCAGTTCCGCGCCAACGAAGGCAGGGCGGACGTTATACTCTGCGAGGCGCTGCCGGAGGCCGACATGGGCCTCGCCTATATGAACAGGCTTTTGAGGAGCGCCGGCTTCAAGACGATATAGATCGCAAATCACACAAAAATAAAAAAACATAAGGAGCTGCCATGAAGATCGCCATCGCCGCCGACCACGGCGGATACAGGCTCAAGGATGAGCTGATACCCTACATCGAGGGACTGGGACATTCCGTGAAGGACCTTGGAACAAATTCCGCCGACAGCGTGGATTATCCCGATTACGCCGCCGCCTGCGCGAGGGCCGTGGTCTCGGGAGAGGCGGACAGGGGCATAGTGATATGCGGCACGGGCATAGGCATATCCATCGCCGCCAACAAGATAAAGGGCGTGCGGTGCGGCCTTTGCACCGACCCGGTAATGGCCCGGCTCACCCGGGAGCACAACGACGCGAACATGCTGGCCATGGGCGCGCGCATAATAGGGGACGAGCTTGCGAGGGGAATAGTAAAGGCGTTCCTGGAGACGGAGTTTTCCAACGGGCAGAGGCATATAAACAGGATAAACAAGATAACGGCACTGGAAGAAGCGGAATAAAAAAACGCCGGTTTTTTTGATTCAATAAACCCACCCACAAACCGAAAGGAGCAATATAAAAAAATGGGCAAACTCGTCGTAATCGACCACCCTCTGGTACAGCACAAGCTGACCCTGCTCAGGGATAAGAACACAGGCACAAAGGAATTCCGCGCTCTGGTAGAGGAGCTGGCCACGCTGCTCGCATACGAGGCTACGCGGGACCTTCAGCTTGAGGACGCCATCGTGGAGACCCCCGTAACCACCGCCCATACAAAGGTGCTCGCCGGCAAGAAGCTGGCGATAGTCCCCATACTGCGGGCAGGCCTTGGCATGGTGGACGGCATGATGAACCTCATACCCGCCGCGAAGGTGGGCCATATCGGCCTTTACCGCGATCCCGAGACGCTTTTGCCCGTGGACTATTACTGCAAGCTGCCATCCGATATTTCGGAGCGGGACATCATAATAGTCGATCCCATGCTGGCCACCGGCGGCAGCGCCAACGCGGGCATAGACGTAGTCAAGCGCGCGGGCGGAAAGAACGTAAAGCTGGTAAACCTGATAGCGGCTCCCGAGGGCATCGAGGCGGTGCAGAAGGCCCATCCCGATGTCGATATATTCGTCGCCCATGTGGACGACCGCCTCAACGACCATGGCTACATAGTTCCCGGCCTTGGCGATGCGGGCGACAGGCTGTTCGGAACAAAATAAAGCATTCAGGGCAAGGGCTTAACGCCGCTTGCCCGGTTTTTTAGGGAAGAATTTGATCTGGAAGGAGCTAAAGCAATGAAAAGAACATTTCTCACTCTGGCGGCGGCGGTAATAGCGCTGCTTATTGCGCTTCCCCTCTCCCCCGCCTTCGCGGAGGACGCCTATGTCCCCTACCCCGCGCCGAAGGCGGCGGTATCCGATGACGGCACCATATACCTGAGGCCCGCCCCGACAAGGGACACCGAGGGCGCGGTAAAGCTCAGGCATATGGAGGGAAAGACCGTAAGCGCGCTGGGCAGCGACCCATCGGGCAAATACCTGTATATAGAATACGAGGGCAAAAAGGGCTTTGTGCGGGCGAAGGACTTTGAGCTGGCGGACAGCGCCGCCTCCCCCTCCCCCGCCGTCAGCACCGCCAATGTCAGCTACTTCGGCGCGGCTAAGACGGGAATATCCGGGGACAGCGCCATATATATGCGTACCTCCCCCAATATACCCGAAAAGCCCGCCAAGAGCGATTCCAACGTCGCCCGGAAGATAAAGAAGGCCAGGGGCGCTTCCTTTAAGCTGCTTGGCGAGGCGGGCGACTGGTACTACGCGGAGTATGACGGGACAAAGGGCTTCGTAAAGAAGGCCGATTTTACCATACAGGAGCAGAACGCCAACGCCAACGCCGGGACAAGCGGAGCAGACGGAGCGGGCAGGCTGAACAGGCCCACCAGCGGCGCGACCGAGACAGGCCACGGCGCGGAAAGCGAAAAGTGGGGCAGCATAAAGATACCCGGCGCGAAAACCTATACCATATACGGCAACTACACAAACAGCGCCGGCACTAAGTATTATTACGCCGCCGAGAACCTCAAGGGGCATTACGAATACGTGCATACCCTCACCGCGAAGGGCTCTCAGGTGCATTCCGTGCTGGGCCACAACGTCCGCAGCGGCAAGGGCAAGTATTTCCACAACCTGCACCATGTGCAGAACGCCCTCATAGGCAAGAGCAGGTGCGAAAGCTGCGGCGCCTCCTGCGGCAGCAAATTCAGGACCACCAGCATAACCATGAAGCTGGACGGATATAAGAAATGGGACATAATGTGCCTTTATGAGATCGCCCCCAACCAGAGCACCAGCATACTCGCCTATAACGCAAGGCCCTGGAAAACCAGCACCAGCAGCTATGTGAGCACGCAGCTCAACTACGCCGGGACCAGCGGGCTCAAGGGCTGGATAAACCCCGACGTCACTTACAGCGACGGCGGCAAGTACGCCATGCTCATCACCTGCGGCGACAAATACGAAAACAACAGCAACGCCACGAGCAAGCTGTATGTGCTGCTGAAGGCGAGGGACTGACACGAACAAACAAAAGCGCCCGTAAAAAAACGGGCGCTTTTTTTCCATAAATATTAGAAAAAAGACGCATATCCTGCATATTTGCATTTATTTACATAATAATAATGCATTATTATCTCTCATAAAATTCATTTGCGATTTTCATAACAGAATATTGAATAAGTCTATTGCGGATTTTGCATTTATAGGGTAATATAATAGAATAAACAGATAATATGTGAATCAACCACACCTGTTCTTTGCATTTTTGAATCGCGATATGTCGTTATCTGTAACCCTTTAAGAAAATATATTAAAGCCTACGCTTTTTTAACATACATATAAATAAGTAAATAAGCAAGAAGGAGGTAAGATGCATTGCCGACTGTTATTGAGAGCATAATCATGGCCGAGGCAAAGGGCGCGGAGCTGAAAAAGCAGGCCGCCGCAAGGGCAAAGGAGATAACCGACGACGCCCGTATGCGCCGCGAAAGGGCCCTGAACGAGGCCCACGAGGCGGGGCGCGCTATGATACGGCGGGCGAAGGACGAGGCCGAAAAGCAGGGCGCCGAGCTTGCGGCGGAGCTTGCGGCGAAGGCCGATAAGGAAGCGGAGGCGGAATGCAGGAAGGCGGAGGCAAGGCTGCGCCGCGCCGCGGAATATATAGTCAGAGAGGTAGCCGGGGTATGATAGTGCCGATGAAAAAGCTGACCCTGGCCGCCCCCCTGGAGTACCGGGAGGAAATATTGCAGGCCCTTCAGTCGATTTGCGCGGTACAGCTTATTTCCGCGGGCGGGGGCGGGCAGGCCAGCGCCGAGGCCGAGGGAAGGGTCCAGCGGCTGCAAAGCGCCGGGGAGCTTCTTAAGCCCTTTGCAAAAAAGGAGGGCTTCGGCCCCAAGCCCGAGGCTACGCGGCAGGAGCTCGAGGCGGAAATACAGCCCGCCCTTGAGCTTTGCGCCGAGCTGGAGGGGCTGCAAAGGCGCATCGCCCAGAACGGCGGCGATACCGAAAAGCGCAGCCAGCAGCTCAGCGCTCTGCTCCCCTGGGCGGAAATGGCCGACCCGCTGGAGAATGTGCATTCCACCCAAAACGTAAGGGTTATGGCTGGCACGGTGCCGGCGGAGGGCGTAAAGGCCCTGATGGAGAGCGGCGCGCTGGTGCGGCTTTACGGCGGCGATAAGGAGCGGGCGGCTCTTGTGATATGCCCGAAGGAGCAATATGAGGACATCGCGCCGGATATAAGGGCGGCGGGCTTTCAGGAGAAGGGCTTCGGTGAGCTGAAGGGCTCCGCCGCCGAAAATATAGAGCGGCTGAAGAAGGAAATAGCGGCGCTTAAGGCGGAGCGGGCGGAGCTTTCGGCTCAGCTTGCCGCCTTTGCGCACAGGAGGGAGGAAATATGCAGGGCGCTGGACGGCGCGGCAATAGGCCGGGACAGGGAGCGCAGCATCGAGGAGCTGGCGCATACAGATACCGCCTTCCTGCTTACGGGCTGGGTGCGGGAGGATATGACGGATAAGGTGCGGCGGGAGATCGAAAAGATCACGGACGTTTATTATCTCGATCTGGAGGATCCCGCCGAGGGGGACGCTGTTCCTACGGCGCTGAAAAACAGCAGGCTCATCACTCCCTATGAGGCGGTCACCAGCCTGTATTCCCTCCCCGCCTACGGCACGGTGGACGGCACGCCGCTCATGGCGCCCTTCTATTTTATCTTCTTCGGGATGATGCTATCGGATACGGTATACGGCGCGGTGCTGGCGCTTGGCGCGTGGGCGTTCCTTAAATACACAAAGCCCGCTGGCATGGTGAAGAACCTCGCGGAGGTGCTTATGATGGGCGGCATATCCACCGTTTTCATGGGGCTGCTCTTCGGAACCTGCGCCGGCGTGAGCTGGCCGGTCATCTTCAGAGGCACCGCGCTTGAAAATACCTTCCCCCTCATAGATTCCTCGGCTGACCCGATAGCCATGCTGGCGCTATGCGCCGCGATGGGCATAGTACAGATGTTTTACGCGGTATTCATCGCCGCGTACAGCTGCGTAAAGCGGGGGGACTGGGCGGGGGCCATAGTCGATAACCTGGCATGGGTATTCATAATAACCGGCCTTCTTATGATGGCGGCTCCCTCATTGGGGCTTCCCGCCGCGCTGGGGACGGCGGGCAAATGGATGGCCATAGCGTTCGCGGCGGTGGTATTGCTGTTTGCCGGACGGTCGAAAAAGAATATCGCCGGGCGGCTGATGTCCGGCGCGGGCAAGCTCTATGACGTTACCTCATGGCTGGGCGACGTGCTCTCATATGCGCGCATATTCGCCCTCGGCCTTTCCACAGGCGTAATAGGCCTGGTGCTGAACACCCTCTGCTGGGATATGCTCTTCGCTTCCTTTAAGGGGAAGCCGGCGCTGATGGCGGCGGGCTTTGTTATAGTTACGGTGCTGTCCGTTGCGCTGCACGCCTTCATGATGGCCATAAGCACGCTGGGCTGCTTCGTGCACGCGGCAAGGCTTCAGTATGTGGAGTTCTTCGGCAAGTTCTACGAGGCGGGGGGAAAGGCCTTCAGGCCGCTCAGGTACGAGACGAAGTACGTGAACGTAAAATAGCGGTTATGCGCTTCTTGGTATATAAGTTATAACACGATAAACATTTTTTTTCAGGAGGTATCAGGCAATGACATTCTTCGACACCATAGGTATGAACGGGCAGCTTCTTGCGGCGGCGGGCGCGGCCTTTGCGGCAATGTTCGCCGGCATAGGCTCCGCGATAGGCGTGGGCCGCGCGGGCGAAGCGGGCGCGGCGATAATAGCCGAGGACCCGGATAAATTCGGCAAGGTGCTGGTATTGCAGCTTCTGCCCGGCACCCAGGGCATATACGGCCTGCTCATAGGCTTCGTCATCGCCGGCAAGGCGGGGCTGCTGGGGGCGGGAACTGCCATTTCTACCACGGCGGGCTTGCAGCTGTTCTTCGCCTCCTTGCCCATAGCCTTCGGCGGATTGCTTTCAGCCATCGCCCAGGGCAGGACCGCGGCCACCGGAATAGCCATGGTAGGAAAAAGGCCCGAGGAATCCGGCAAGGCAATAATCTTTGCCGTAATGGTAGAGACCTACGCGGTGCTTGCGCTGCTGTTCTCCTTCCTGCTGGTAAACGGCGTGCAGGTCTGAGTCGGAGCGGCGTATGGCAAACGACACTAATTCAGGGGCTGAAAAGCTCACCTCCCGCATACTGGAGGAGGCGGAGGCCGAGGCCGGGCGCGTCATAATGGAGGCGGAGGCAAAGGCCGGAGCCATAGCCTCCGAGGCTGCGGCCGAGGCCGAAAGGCTCAATATGGAATACGCAAAAAGGGCGGAAAGGGCGGCTGAGGATATAATCGAGCGCAGCCGCACCAACGCCGCGCTGGATAGCCGCAAGGCCGCCCTCAGGGAAAAGCGGCGGGTGCTGGACGAGGCCTTCGCCCTGGCAAAGAAGGAGCTTTGCGCCCTTGAGGGCGAAAGGCGCAGGGCGCTCATAGAGCGCATGATAAGGGAAAACGCAAAGGGCGGAGAGACGCTGCGCCCCGCAAAGCCGGACAGGGAGCTTATAGCCGCGCTTATAGCGGAGCTGGAGCCCTCCCTACCCCTTTCTCTGGGCGAGGATATGGAGGCTGGCGGCGGCTTTCGGCTGCTGGGCGGCGGCTATGAGACGGACTGCACCTTTGAGGCGCTGCTGAAGGGCTTCCGCGAAAGGCGGGAGGGCGAGGCGGCCCGCCTGCTGTTCGAGTAAAGGAGGGCGACTATGCCGCAGAAAAGCCCTGTTTACGCAGTTACCCGCATAAGGGTGCACGAGAAGGACATGATAAAGCCCGAGACAATGGCGAGGATGGCGGAGGCCGCGCCCGCCGAGGTCATGCGCCTGCTGGGGGATATGGGCTACGGAGGGATACCGGACCCTCAGCTTTCGGATGGGGAAAGGATGATAGCAAAGGAGCTTTCCGACGCCTACGCCCTTATAAAGGAGGTCACCTTCTGCCCGGAAAAGACGGATCTGTTCATGCTCAGGGGGGACGCCAACAACCTCAAGCTCCTCATAAAGCGGCGGCTCACGGGGGCGGGCGGCTCCCCCGCCCTTATGACGGGCGTATACTCCGGCGAGGACGTCATACGCATGGTGCAGAACGCGGATTACCGGGAGCTGCCGGAGGAATTTACAAAGCGGCTCAACGCCCTTGAGCAGTCCTTCTCCGGCGGGATAGACCCGGGCAGGATATCTGCGGAGATAGACCGGGCGTACCTTGAGCATTGCCTGAAAAACGCAAGCGGTCCCTCCCTTGAATACTTCAGGGGGCTCGCGGATTTTACCAACCTGCTGACGGCGCTTCGCCTGCGCGATATGGGCGCGGGCGCGGATAAGCTGAAAAACTCCCTCATGCCGGAGGGATACATATCCCACAGGCTCCTCATGCAGTGCTTTGACGGCGCGGAGGAGGGCATGGCGAGGGCGGCGGCGGGCCCCGCGCGGGAAAGGATACTCAAGGGCCTTGAGGAATACGGCAGGAGCGGCAGACTTACGGAGCTTGAGCGGCAGCGGGACAATTACCTCATATCCCTCTTTAAGGGGGCGAGGCTGGCGGGCGGCATAGAGCCGCTCATAGGCTATCTTTTGGGCCGGGAGCAGGAGGCGAAGTGCCTGAGGCTGATAATCACCGCAAAGCGCAACGACCTGCCGGATAAGGCCATAACCGAAAGGCTGGGTGAGCTGTATGGATAAGCGCACGGATATCGCCATGATAGGCGGCAGGGACTCGGTGCTCATAGGCAAGGCCGTGGGTCTCGGCGTATATGACGAGACGGACGGAGAAAGGGCGAATAAGCTCATATACAGGCTTGCCCGCGAGGGCTGCAAGATCATATTCCTGACGGAGCCGGTGTACGCCAAGTGCTCCGAGGCGATAAGCAGCTTCAAGACGGAGACCTTCCCCGCGATAATACCCATACCGGATCTCCACGGCCCTTCCGGCGTGGCGATGGCGGCGCTCAGGGCCAACGTGGAGAAGGCCATAGGCGCGGATATACTATTCTCGGAGGATAAATAAATATGGCAGTTAAAGGAACCATAGTTAAGGTATCGGGCCCCCTGATAGTGGCTTCCGGCATGGCGGACGTAAATATGTACGACGTCGTCCGCGTATCCGAAAAGCATCTCATAGGCGAGGTGATTGAGCTTCGCGGGGATATGGCCTCCATACAGGTATACGAGGAGACCGGCGGCATAGGCCCCGGGGAGCCCGTGGAATCCACCGGCGCTCCCCTGTCTGTCGAGCTTGCCCCCGGGCTCATAGAATCCATATACGACGGCATACAGCGCCCGCTGAATAAAATTCAGGAGCTTTCGGGCGACAGGATAACCAGAGGCGTCAGGGTGGACGCAATAGACCACGAAAGGCTGTGGTATTTCCGCCCCGGGGCCCAGATAGGCGATATATTAAGGCCCGGCGATATACTGGGCACCGTGCGGGAGACGGAGGCGGTGCTGCATAAGATAATGGTGCCGCCGAACGTGACAGGCCAGCTTACCTGGATACACTCCGGCGATGCCAACGTGGTGCAGACCATAGCGAAACTGACGACGACGAAGGGCGAGACCATAGAGCTGCCCATGATGCAGAAGTGGCCGGTACGCATAGGCAGGCCCTACGCAAAAAAGATGGCCCCTACCGAGCCCATGATAACCGGCCAGAGGGTGATAGACACGCTGTTCCCCGTAGCGAAGGGCGGCGTGGCGGCGGTCCCCGGCCCCTTCGGCAGCGGCAAGACGGTGGTTCAGCATCAGCTTGCCAAGTGGGCGGACGCGGACATAATCGTATACGTTGGCTGCGGCGAGCGCGGCAACGAGATGACCGACGTTCTGATGGAGTTCCCGGAGCTTAAGGATCCCCGCACCGGGCTTTCCCTCATGAAGCGCACGGTGCTCATCGCCAACACCTCGGATATGCCGGTAGCGGCCCGCGAGGCCAGCATATATACAGGCATTACCATAGCGGAATACTTCCGCGATATGGGCTACAAGGTGGCCATAATGGCGGATTCCACCAGCCGCTGGGCGGAGGCGCTGCGCGAAATGTCCGGCCGCCTTGAGGAGATGCCCGGCGAGGAGGGCTACCCCGCATACCTGGGCAGCCGCCTTGCGGAGTTTTACGAGAGGGCAGGTTCGGTGGTTACGCTGGGCAGCGAGGGGCGCGAGGGCGCGGTCACCGCCATAGGCGCGGTATCCCCACCGGGCGGCGATATTTCAGAGCCGGTTTCCCAGGCCACGCTGCGCACGGTAAAGGTGTTCTGGGGCCTTAGCGCGAAGCTCGCGTATGCCCGCCACTTCCCCGCGATAGACTGGCTGACCTCATATTCCCTCTACCTTGACCGGCTCGAGCCCTGGTTCAATAAGGAGGTAGACCCCGGCTGGGCCGGCATGGTGCAGAAGGTCATGAATATGCTTCAGGAGGAGAGCGAGCTGGAGGAGATAGTCCGCCTTGTAGGCATAGACGCCCTGAGCTATAAAGACAGGCTCACTCTGGAGGCCGCCCGCTCCATAAGGGAGGATTACCTCCATCAGAACGCCTTCCACGAGGTGGATACCTACACCTCCCCCGCGAAGCAGGCGATGCTGCTGCGGCTGATTACAGGCTATTACGAAAAGAGCCTGGAGGCCCTTTCAAGGGACGCTTCCTTCAATAGGCTGGTTTCGCTGCCTGTCCGGGAGGATATAGGCCGCTTCAAGTATACCGGGGAGGATAAGTGCGCCGAGAGGTATGAGGAGATAACCGCAAAGCTCAACGCGGAGCTCCGGGAGCTTACGGAAGGAGGCGAAGAATAATGCTGAGGGAATACAGGACCATCAGGGAGGTCGCCGGCCCCCTTATGCTGGTGGATCAGGTAGAAGGGGTAAAGTACGACGAGCTTGTGGAAATAGAGCAGTCCGATGGGCGCATACGCCGGGGCAAGGTGCTGGAGATAAACCGGGACAGGGCGCTTTTGCAGCTCTTTGAGGGCAGCCAGGGGCTTCGCATATCCGATTCCAGCGCGAAATTCCTCGGCCATTCCATAGAGCTTTCCGTCGCGCCGGATATGCTCGGGCGGGTGTTCGACGGCATGGGCAGGCCGATAGACGGCGGCCCGGAGCTTATACCCGAAAAGCGCCTCGATATAAACGGCGCGCCCATAAACCCCGCCGCACGCGACTACCCCAACGAATTCATACAGACCGGCGTTTCCGCCATAGACGGCCTTAATACGCTGGTTCGCGGCCAGAAGCTGCCGGTGTTCTCCGGCTCCGGCTTGCCGCACGCCAACCTTGCGGCGCAGATAGCCCGCCAGGCCAGGGTGCGGGGTACCGGCGAGGGCTTCGCGGTGGTGTTCGCCGCCGTAGGCATAACCTTTGAGGAGGCGGATTTCTTCACCTCCGATTTCAGGGCCACCGGCGCTATCGACCGCACGGTGACCTTCATAAACCTCGCAAACGACCCCGCCATAGAGCGCATAGCCACCCCCCGCATGGCGCTCACCGCCGCGGAGTATCTGGCCTTCGACCTCGGCATGCACGTTCTGGTAATAATAACCGACATTACCAACTACGCGGAGGCGCTGCGCGAGGTATCCGCCGCCCGCAAGGAGGTCCCCGGCCGCAGAGGCTACCCCGGCTACCTCTATACCGACCTTGCCACCATGTACGAGAGGGCGGGGCGCATAAAGGGCAACCCCGGCTCCATCACCATGATACCCATACTTTCCATGCCGGAGGACGACATAACCCACCCCATACCCGACCTTACCGGCTATATAACCGAGGGGCAGATAATACTCGGGCGGGAGCTGCACAGGAAGGGCGTAACGCCGCCTGTAAACGTGCTGCCCTCCCTGTCCCGCCTGAAGGATAAGGGCATAGGCCGGGGCAAGACCCGGGAGGACCACGCGGACACAATGAACCAGCTCTTCGCCGCCTATTCCCGCGGCAAGGACGCGAAGGAGCTTGCGGTCATACTGGGCGACGCGGCGCTGTCCGATACGGATAAGCTTTACGCCAGCTTCGCGGACGCCTTTGAGGAGGAATATGTCTCCCAGGGCTTCTATACCAACCGCTCCATCGAGGAAACGCTGGAGCTGGGCTGGAGGCTGCTCTCCATTCTGCCCCGGGCCGAGCTCAAGCGCATAAGGGACGAATATCTTGATAAATACCTGCCAAAGGCGGAGGGATAGCCTATGGCACAGCTTCAGGTAAAGCCGACCCGCATGGAGCTGACCAACCTTAAAAAAAAGCGCAAGGTTGCGGCCCGGGGTCATAAGCTTATGAAAGACAAGCGGGACGAGATGGTGCGCCGCTTCATAGCCTACGCCCGCCGAAATAAGGAGCTGCGGGAGCAGGTAGAGCAAAGGCTTTCCGCCGCCATGGGGCGGTTTGTGCTGGCAAGGGCGGAGATGAGCGGCGAGGCGATAGAGGAGGCCCTGGCCTACCCCGCCCGCCCCGCCACGGTATCCGTGAATACCCAGCATGTGCTGTCGCTGAAGATGCCAAAGCTTTCGCTGGATACCTCCGGCGCGTTCGATCATCCATACGGCTTCATGAACACCTCCGCCGAGCTGGACTCCGCCGTGGTCGCCTTCGCGGAGACGCTGCCCCTGCTCATAGAGCTTGCGGAGGTGGAAAAAATATGCAATTCCCTTGCGGACGAGATAGAAAAGACCCGCCGCCGCGTAAACGCGCTGGAGTATGTTATGATACCCCAGTTTGACGAGGCGATACGCGAGATCAAGATGAAGCTGGACGAGAACGACAGGGGCAACACCACCCGCCTTATGAAGACAAAGGAAATGCTGGCGAACCGGGAATAGAAAAGCAAACAAAAGAAAACCAACTAAAAAATAAAAGCCCTTTATCCACACTCCCGCTGGAATCCATCCGGCGGGAGTTGATTCTATCTTTTGATTTTAACCGCCGCCGACCGACCTTCGTCAGCTTGAATACCTGATAGGACGGCGCAAGCAGAATGAAGCAGGGAGCTTGAGGAGCGAAGGCGCGCGAAAGGGCGGCGTAAGCGACGAGAAGCGACCCATGCTGAATTCTGAGCGGCTACGGGAAAGAGATAACGAAAGCTGTACGATATGCGCAGCTTCTTTTTGGTTCTTTGGGAGCTTTCTTCCAAGAAAGCGGAGGCCTTTGGGTACTTTCGGCCCACGAAAGTACCGCGCCGCAGGCATAAAGAAAAGCCGGATAAGATAACAGAGATGGAGTTTAACAGCGAAAGCCGGAATTCCGCGCCGCAGGCAAAAAAACGTTGGATATGATACAGGCGTTTGAGCTTAACCGCAAACGCCGCAATTCCTGCATTTTCCCCCAAAAAAACCATCATATCTGCTCCGGCGCCGGAGTTTAATATCATACCCCCGCTTCTTCTTTTAACCTCATCGCCATCTTATACGCCTCGTTGCGCGGCACATCCAGCAGGGCGCTGGCCTGCTTCGCCGCGTCCTTGGCGCTGACGCCCTCAAGAAGCAGCCGCTTCAGCGTATCCTCAAGGCCTACTTCGGCGCTTCCCTCCCCCGCCCCCGCGATGACCAGCACGGTCTCGCCCTTGGGCGGCTTATCCGCGTACCTTTCGGCAAGGCCAAGGAGGGTGGAGCGCACCGCCTCCTCATAGAGCTTGGTAAGCTCCCGGCACAGCACCGCCTCCCGGTCGCCCCAGGCGGCGGCAAGCTCGGATGAGGTCTCGGCAACTCTGAGAGGACTTTCGTACACTATCAGCGTACCCTTATGCCGCGCCAGGCGGGCGACTGCCTCCCGGCGCTCCTTGCCGGATCGGGGCAAAAAGCCTACGAAGCAGGCTTCCCTTGAGGGAAGGCCGCTAAGCACCAGCGCCGTAAGGGAGGCCGAAGGCCCGGGCAGCACCTCAAAGGGCAGCCCCTTTTTTATGAAGGCGGTCACCAGCCGCTCCCCGGGGTCGGATATGCCGGGCAGCCCGGCGTCGGATACGAAGGCGACCGCCTCGCCCCCCGATACCCGATCGGCGATCTCCTCCGCCCTGCCCTCCTCGTTGTGCTCATGGCAGGATACGAGGGGCCTGGATATGCCCAGCCTTGAAAGCAGCGCGCCGGTGTTGCGGGTATCCTCGCAGTATATCCTCGAGCACTCCCTGAGTACCCTGAGGGCGCGCAGGGTCATGTCCTCCATGTTTCCTATCGGGGTCGGGCAAAGGTAAAGCTTGGGTTCGAGCATCATGGATTCCTTTCTATTATAAGGCCGGTTCTGCCGCCCTTTACGCATTCGATAAGGGCGAGATAGGGGCCGTTTTTTCCCTCGGCGAGCCGCAGCCGCTTTGGCTGAAGGCCGCTTTCCACCATGGCGTGGAAGCACTCCGCAAGGCGGGAGGCGGGATAGCACAGCCATAGCCTGCCGCCGTTTTTAAGCAGCCGCCCGGCGCAGCGCGCCACGTCGTAAACGCCGCATTCGTCCTGATGCACGGAGAGCGCCATGGCGGGATTTTTGCTTCGCGTTCCGCCGGAAAAGTACGGTGGGTTGCATACCGCCCCGTCGAAGCTGCCCGCGGGGAAAAGCCCGCCCAGCTCCCGCAGGTCGGCGTTGAGCACGGTTATATCGCCCTCCTGAGCGTTGAGCGCGATGGATTCCTCCATGAGCAGGCAGGCGGAGGGCTGTATCTCAACGGCGGTGAAGCGGGCGCCGGTCCTGCCGTTTATCAGTATGGATAAAATGCCCGTGCCGGCCCCCAGGTCGAGGCAGCTATCCCCTTTTCTGGGCCTTGCAAAGTTGGAGAGCAGCACCGCGTCGCTGCCATATGTGAAGCCCTCCTTGTCCACGACGATGGAGAGGCCGTTGAGCTGAAGATCTTCGATGACTTTCATGTATATATGGTAGCCTGAAACACGCAAAAAAACAAGCGCATGGAAAAAGAGAGCCCCGGGGCTCTCTCAAAATGTATCAAAATAGCCGTGTTATTCCCTTTTTTCGACAGTTATTCCGTCACCGTTATGTAATCCGCGGGGTCTATGGGGCTGCCGTCCCTGCGCACCTCAAAATGGAGATGGGCCCCGTCGCCGCACTCCGCGACGGCGGTTTCCCCGACATAGCCTATAAGGTCGCCGGCGTTGAGCTTCTGCCCCGCCTTTACCGGGCAGCCCTGCCGCAGGTTTGAGTAAAGGGACTCAAGGCCGCCGCCGTGGCTTACCCGAACGGTGACGCCGAGGCTGTCGTCCTCGTATATCTCCTCCACACTGCCGTCCCATGGGCAGCGCACCTCCGCCCCGTTTGCTGAGGATATATCTATGCCGCGGTGGGTGGTCCAGTGATCCAGGGTCCGTGAATAGATCAGCTCATCCACGGCAAAGCGCCACTGCACCCTGCCCCTGACCGGCGCGGGGGCCTTATCATGGGCGGGGGCCGGGGAGACCGATGGCAAAGGGGAAGGATCGGGAGTTATATCGGGCAGCGCCGAGGGCGAGGCGGCGGGCGCCGGGGCGGGCGTGGAGAGCAGGGCCTCGCCGAGGGTCTGGCCCTCATTTTGGGAAACGGGGGCCGGAGAAGGGTCAATGGAGGGCTGAGGCTGCCGCTTTGGCCAATAGGCCGCCGCCGCGGCGACGCCGACTATGGCCACCGAAAAAAGCAGCACGACATAAACGCCCTTTTCCTCCAAAAAATCCCTTATTTTATCCTTTAAGCATCTGTTTTCGTCAGTCATGGAAAATCGCTCCTTTTGCGCAAATTGGCGGCCCCGCCGCCGGTATTATCGTGCTATAAGGTAGTAATTCCCCATGCCGCGGCGTGATATACCTGCCCCGGGAAAAATCTGCCCGCTTGACAGCGGGAAAAACCTCTGTTATAATTATAAAGCTTGAATATGGAGAGATGTCCGAGTGGTTTATGGAGCTGGTCTTGAAAACCAGTGATGCCGCAAGGCACCGGGGGTTCGAATCCCTCTCTCTCCGCCAGATAATTCAACATAGCGCCAACAAATATATCCGTGGAGAAGTACCCAAGTGGCTGTAAGGGGCTCCCCTGCTAAGGGAGTAGGCTGGGGTGACTGGCGCGAGGGTTCGAATCCCTCCTTCTCCGCCAAGAAAAAGGGCATCCGAAGGGTGCCTTTTTTCTTGGTCTGATTCAAAGAGAAGGGGGGATTCGAAGGGAACGTCCCCGCGAGGGGGAAAAGGCATCCAGTGGATGGCTTTTAAGTTCCCCGGGCTGGCGGCGGCACTGCCCCAGTGCCGCCGGGCGAATCCCTCCTTCTCCGCCATAAATATGCTGCGCTTTTCCGCAATGACCTGGTTGAGGTTTGCCTGCTCAATGTCATAGTTCTGCATCAGTTTCTTGAAAACGCTGTCCGGCACATTCCCCGTGCAGCGCTCCTCAAACAGCTTATGTGCCATATTTTCAACTACCTCAAGGCGCTTTGCGGCTTCATTCAGCTTTGCTTTTGCTTCCTGCATTTCGCATTGCTGCCCGCGGTTGCCCAACGCTGTAAGCTTTTCAAGCAATTCCTCATCGTTCTCGCTGAGAAGCTGCGCATTGAAGCGGATGTTTTGCAATAAAGCTTCTTCCAACGCAGACGCTGGAATATGGTGGATTGAGCAGGTTGACTTTCCGTGGACGGCATATCTGCTGCATTTATAGATATAGTACGTCCTTCCGTCATATTGCTTTGTATTGAATGTCATGGAAGCTCCGCGGTCGGCGCAGCGCGCTATTCCCGCGAACAGACTGATTTCTCCGCTTTTGGTAACGCGGGGGCTTTTCCCGGACGCTATCTTCTTTTGAACTTTTGCCCAGCTGTCTTTTCCAATAATAGCTTCATGGGTATTCTCCACAACAATCCAGTCCTCTTCGGGTATAACAGCCCTGCTTTTAGTTTTGAAGGAGGTGACGCGCCGCTTACCCTGTACCATATTTCCGATATAGACAGGGTTCTTGAGCAGCTGCATAACCGTATTGCTGTTCCAGGTCATGCTTTCGTTCAAAGGATTTTCCCGCCCTATCTGCTGATAGTAATAGGCGCGGGGTGAAAGTATACCTTCATTATTAAATACGTCGCTGATATGCCTGCCGCTGTCGCCCGATGCAAACATATCGAACATACGCGAAATGATTTGCGCCGGCTTTTCATCGATTATCAGCTTATGCTTATCAGTCGGGCAGCGCGTATATCCAAAGGGCGGTTTGCTGCCAAGGAACTTTCCCTGCCTTGCGCTGACCGCCCTTGCCGATCTAACTTTCCGTGAAATGTCCTTTGCGTACATCTCATTAAGAATATTCTTGAACGGGGCGATGTCATTATCGTCCTTCATGGTATCCACGTTGTCGTTTACGGCAATATAGCGAACCCCATGCTCATCCGTGTTCGATATCCTTTAACATCCTTTGGAAGGCGGGCCGGTCAAACGTAGTCCCTGAATAACCGTCGTCAATATATGTCTCGGTTAAATCCCACCCTCTTTCTTTTGCATAGCCGGTAAGCATTTGCTTTTGAACGGTATATTTACCGTTTTCTTGGCCGTCTGCGATACAGAACTGCGAATAGCATCGCCGCGGCGAAAATCAGCAGAGATATCCCGTACAGAATCAGGTTTTCTGCGGATGCCGCCGAGGAGGCCCCTTCAGAGTTTCCGGGGAAGCTGCCCCTGGACGGTCTGTTGCCGGAATTGCCATCGCCGCTGTTCGGCGGCTCTTTCTCTGTCTGCTGGATATTGTCAGTGGCATCCTGATTTTCTCCTGAAAATTGGGAAGAATCAAATCCATCTGGCATTTCACCGCCGAACTGGGAGGGGTCGAAATCAGCGGGCGGTGTATTTTCAGATTTGGCAGACGCATCCGGCGCAGTCTGCGTTTCGGAAGTGTCCTGCGCCGCATCCGGCGTATCCGAGGTGTTTTCAGAAGTCGTCGGCGCGTTGAAGCCAAACCTACCGCCGCCGGTGTTCATGCTGCCCATCACGCTGATATCCAGTGCGGAGGCATCCACCAACGCGTCGCTGCTGCGCTGTGCGCTTTCCGTGGAGGGGATCGTCCCGTCAAGCTGGCCCTGAATGGATTCGCCGCGCAGCTTCACCACCTGATAGAGGGTGTCGGCCGCCGTCAGATATTCGTCATAGGAATAGAACGCGGTGGGGTCCGTCTCCACAAGCTCGTCGATCTGGCTGCGGACCCTCTCATAGAAAGCGTCAAATCCGCCGCCGTCGATATACTCGCTCACGAGCTGCTGCAGATAGGCGTAATACCGGCCGTGGCAGGCTTCATCCTCCATCAGCGTATCGAAGAAGCTTGTGCCGGAGAACGCATTGTCGATGGCGTCGTTTACAACGCCGCCGGCGTCACCGCCGCCCATGCCGCCAAAAGCGAGATTATAGTCCCACGGGATCAGGTTCAGTTGGCCGCCGGCTTCGTAGAGATAGTAGTTGTGCGCCATCATGCCGGACAGGCTGTCCTCGTTGACGGAGAACACATGGACTGCCATATAGCGAAGCAGATTGTCGATGTCCATATACTCTTCCAGGTCGTTGCCCTCCGAAATGTTTTTGAGTGCAGTGACCACGCGCTTATGGTCGGCCTTCGTGGTCGTCGTGATCTCGCCGTCCCAGATGGTTTCATAGCTGTCCAGCTCATCGTCTGTGTAGCCGAGGTTCGCACCGCCTCCGCCCATGGAGAAGCCGCCGCCTCCAAAATTGAAATTCATCGACGGACGTTTATCAGAATCAGCCGGAGACTCTGCCGAGTATTCACCGCTCGAATCCGACCTTTGAGATGGGGCAAAGGTACCATCTGATGGTTGACCGGGGGCGGCGGAAGGATTCTCCTGATCGGTATTTCCCTGCGTATCCTGCGGGGTCTTGCTGCCAAGATCCATATTGCTAAAGTCGTTATCACCGGAATCCATATCGTCGGCATTGAAGCCACCGAAATCTTTTCTGCCGCCGATATTCATGCTGTCCGGCTTGTAGAGCTCTCCGCTCTGGGCGCCGTAATTGCGGAGCATAAAGCTGTCCTCCACTGCTTCCAGCGCCAGATAAACGCCCCAATACTCGCCGTTGACTGAGACTTTGGCATAATTATAAAGGGACGCATCTGCGCCGAGATACTGGTACATATCGTAGATCAGCGCCTCTTTCATATTGGTGGCGTCAGCGTAGTTGTTGTTCAGGATCAGCTTATCCAGACCGAAGCAGGTCTGCCCGTCCACATAATGGTCAAATTCCAGCTTGAAGCTGTAGCGGTCTGTGGTGGGGTCGCTGGCAATGGAGGTCAGGCTGGTGTTGCCCTTTGGGCGGATGGCGACACGGTAAAAGGTCGTGCCGTTGATCTCCGCATCGCACTGGTAATATTCCTCCGCCGCGGCGTTGGTCAGCATATCATTCCAGTCAGCTTCATCCATCAGAATATTGACCGTCAGGATGCTGCTGGTATCAAAGAGTTCCGTTTCGTACTCCATGGAAATGCCCGTATCTCCCATCGCTGCCGCAATGTCATCGGAGAACGCAACCGCACAAAGGCATAGACAGACAGCGACCGCCATGACCACAGCGATGATTTTCGTGATGTGTTTATGAGCGATCATGTGCTTCCTCCGTTACGACAGGTATTCGCCGTTGTAGCTGACAAGAGTTGCGCTTTCGACGCCGGGCAGACGGGAGATCAGGTTGACAAAGCCGGTGGACGCATCCTTGGTGCGCAGCTCCGCGGTCAGCTCGATCCCGGCAGTAGTGATGGTTTTGGACTTCACGATGTAGTGCTCGGTATCTTTGCTGAGAATATCCAGCACAGCGTTTTCTGCTTTTTCATCTGCGCAGTTCATCACAAGGATATAGGGATCATTGTGAATTTTGCGGTTGGCGAACAGCAGAAGGATCACGCCGATGATGGCGGAGCCGATGACAGCCAGCGGGATCATCCCCGCGCCGATGACAATGCCTACTGCCAGCGACCAGAACAGGAACACGATCTCCACCGGTTCCTTGATAGCCGTGCGGAAGCGGACAATGGAGAGAGCACCCACCATGCCGAGAGACAGAACCACATTGGACGTGACGGCCATGATCACCAGCGTGGTGACAAGGGACAGCCCAACCAGCGTCAGCGCAAAGCCGCCGGAATACAGTACGCCGGTCAGCGTTTTCCTGTAGATGATAAAAATAAACAGGCCGATCACCAGCGCGACGGCCAGACCGATGACGGTATCGAGGATGGAAAACTCGGAAACGTTCTCCAAAAAGCTGGATTTGAAAATGTCATTGAAGCTCATGTTGCTTTCTCCTTACCTATTGATAAATAATTAGCCGAACCGACGGCAGGAACCGTATTTTGAAAACGCCTGCTGGCGAACTTCTTCTGATTGCAGCAGACAGCGGATGATCTCCGGCAGAAAGGCGTCGAATTTTACCTCTAAAATGATATCGCCGGGGGTATCTGTCGCGCAGATATCCGAGATCGCGCCATCCGAAAAATCTCTCTGAAACAGGCTTGTCCGAATGTGGGAATCGAAGGTCACGCGTACATTTCCGGCATCGTAGATGTACGGCTCCCGCACATAGGACACCATCACGCGGGGACGGAGCCGCTGCGTCTTCATTTTGTAGTACAGCTCCCGGACAAGAGGCTGCGGATGCTCCAGCATCCACGAGCCGGGTTTCTGAAGTATCCTCCGATAATCTTCGGCCGTCAGCGGGGCGTCAATCTTCATACAGAGGTCATTGTGCTTGATCTTTTTCTCCAACGTAATGAAGGAGAAGTCGTCGTTATAATAGCGGATGCGGAATTTCTCGCGTTTGGGCACACCGTTGATTTTTTCCCGCAGCGCCTTGTCTCCGTAATTATCAAAGTAGATACTTCGTATCGTATAAAGCCCATCCGATCCTGCGTGTGAATCGTGTTTCATAACGGCCCTGAGCCGCTGCCGAAGCGCGTGGTGGTCGGCAGGGCTGATCTGGTATTTCAGTTCATGCCGGTAGCTTCCGGTAAGCTCCATGGTCATACTCCTTTCCTTTTTTTGTTGTAACATACGGACACCATTCTACAAAGGCATCCTGAAATGTACTTGAAAAGCCGGCCAATTTATGAAAGAGCCGGGCAGAGTGCATCTGCCCGGCTCTTTCTATGTAAACACCGCTGGGCGGTGATTGCTATTAGTCTGCCGCTTTCAGCATATCGCTACGGTGGACAGTAACCGTCGGCACGCTTTCTTCTGCTATAGCCAAATGAGTTGCTGCGTGTTTCTGTTGTGTAGGATATCGCTGCTTCTTGAAATGAACCCGAAAAAAACTGTAATGATTTTATGAACTTCTCAAAGCTGTAGATTCTTTATTTGGACATATTTTGCTGCTATAATAAAAAGGATTTCAAGCTCATTTTGACTTGCTGTGCGAGAATAGGCGTAGATTGGAGGGATGCCCCATGCGTATCCTGATTGCAGAAGATGAAGTGACCATCGCCCGCGCGCTGAAGGTCATGCTGGAAAAGAACAAATACGCTGTGGATATGGTTCACAATGGGAACGACGCGCTGGACTACATCCAGGCGACGTCCTACGATGCGCTGGTGCTGGATATTATGATGCCGGGAAAGGATGGGATCGAGGTCCTGAAAGCCGCCCGTGGGTCGGGAAATACCACACCGGCCCTGTTCCTGACGGCAAAGGCAGAGGTGGCCGACCGGGTAGCCGGACTGGATGCCGGGGCGGACGATTACCTCCCCAAGCCGTTTGCCGCCAGCGAATTCCTTGCCCGCGTCCGCGCTTTGACCCGGCGCAGCAGCGCCTACGCGCCGTCCGAACTCAGCTTTGGAAATGCCACGCTCGATCGGGGACAGTATATTCTCCGCACACCGTCGGACGAAGTGCGGCTGAATAACAAGGAATATCAACTCATGGAACTGTTTTTCCGCCATCCCCGGCAGGTGTTTTCGTCGGAACACCTGATGGAAAAGGTGTGGGGCCTTGACAGCGAAGCGGATATGGATGTGGTATGGACATATATTGGTTTTCTAAGAAGAAAGCTCAAGCAGATCGGCGCGGATATTGAGATCAGGACGATACGCGGCGCGGGCTATGCGCTGGAGGACATGCGATGCTGAAAAAGATGCGCTGGCGCTTCATCGGCGCGGCAATGGCGGCTTTTACCGCAGTCGTCCTGACGCTTCTGTGCTTCGTGAATCTTTGGAACTACCACAGCGTGACCGCCCAGCAGGACGAGGTCCTGACGCGGCTCATGGAGCTGGAGGACCGGCAAACGCCCTTTTCTCCCGGCCGGGGCGCGCCGCCTTTTGATGATTGGTCGCATTTTTCCCCGGAGGTGCAGTATTCCCTGCGATTCTTCTCCGTCCACTATGATACCGGCGGCGCAATTCTGAGTGTGAATCAGGATTTTATCGCTTCCATCTCCGAAAGTGATGCTGAGAGCTATGCGGATGCAGTATTGGAAAGCGGGAAAGCCCACGGCTATGAGAGCGGCTATCGCTATCTGGTTGATACAACGGAGGACGAAACCGTTGTGCTGTTCCTTAACTCCGAGCGGGAGCTGCAAACGATGAAGTCACTGCTCTGGATCACGCTGGCCATCGCGGGATCCTGTCTTGTGGTGGTGTTCGGCCTCGTCGTACTTTTTTCCCGGCGGGCCATCACGCCGTATCTGAAAAACATGGAGGCGCAGAAGCAGTTCATCACCAACGCCAGCCATGAGCTGAAAACACCGCTGACCGCCATCGCCACCAGCGCGGATGTGCTGGCGATGGAGCATGACGGCGATGAATGGGTGCATAACATTCAGGTGCAGTCCGGGCGGCTATCCAAACTTATCACCAGCCTTGTGGCGCTTTCCCGGCTGGATGAAGAAGATCCGTTCCCGGCCCGCACGGGATTTTCTCTCAGCGATGCGCTCTGGGAGATCAGCGAGCCGTTTGTCTCTCTTGCGCGGGCAAAGGGGAAAACATACACGCAGGATATTGCCGATGGGCTGACCGTGACCGGTGACCGCGCAGCGATCCAGCAAATGGTTTCTATCCTGCTGGACAATGCGCTCAAGTATTCTCCTGACGGCGGCAGCATTTCCCTGACCGCCCGGCGCAACGGGAAAAAGGTTGAGATCACCGTCTCCAACACCGTGGACGCGGCGCAATGCAGCGATACTTCCCGCCTGTTTGACCGCTTTTACCGTGCGGACGAGTCACATTCCAGCACCGTCAGCGGAA
>CALCEX010000071.1 GCA_937900325.1 uncultured Clostridia bacterium
CAAGGGAGGTATATTCGGTAACATCGTTGCCGGGGAAAAAATTGTATTTCGTGGAGCTCTGACCGTAGCCGCCGCGAAGAAATATTGACAGGGACTTTTGCCGCATATTCAGGGTAGAAGCGCCGTTTACCCGCAACCCGCACGGAAATTCCACGCCCAGCGTGCCGTCTGGTTCATAATATTCGCAGAAACCCTCGCGCTCGACCTTCTTCCAGCGGTCGGTAACAGAGTAGACCTCATCGAAGGCCGCGCTGTCAATTGAGAGACAGACCACAGGCACCGTGTGCTTTTCCTCGAAAAGATAAGTGGCGGCGGCAACATCGCTTTTGATAAGGCCATCGGCAACGGAGATAGCTTTTATTACGGTATTAGACGATATCTTAAGCGGCTCCGAATATATATTGGAGGCCGTTGTGGGCTTGCTGCCGTCGGTGGTGTAATATATTTCAGCATTTGGCGTAAGGCTTGACAGCGTCAGCTCAAACGCACTGCTGTGATACAGCTCCATGTCAGAAAATATGGGGGCGTCGGCATAGCTGCTGTAATATGTTGAGGAATTGGCGGCGCTTCTGGTTGGTGTGGTAAAGAATACCCGCTCCGGGCTGCTTGCAGTGCGGCCCGATGTGACGCCAAGGCTAAGTGCGCCGGTTGAAAACACATCCCTGATGTTGCCGTCACTGTCTGTCAGTATCAGCGTATCGCCGGAAGCGGATATGTTAAAGGGCGCCGAAACGCCCGATTTTGCCGAGGTGGATGCGGTTATGGAAGCGTATTCTCCGGCCGGCAGCTTAAAGGACGGGAAGGTGAACTTTTCCATGTCGTTGGCGTCGTCGGTCAGATGCCAGCCCTCGAGGTTTAAGGAGGATCCTGAGGCATTGTGGAGCTCTATCCAGTCGGCATCCTTGCTTTTTGCGGCTTTTACGGCAGAAACCTCGCTTATGTATACCCCGGACATATCTGTGGTTACGGAAGCATCGTCAGGCGATTCGAATTCGTGGGTAATATTAGGGCCGCCGGGGGTAGGGCTGGAGTAATACTTCAGCGAGCCATCGGCAGATATGCCTTCGGATACGTTATCGCCCAGCTTGGGATCAAGCTGCAAGCTTTCATAGCGCATGGTATCCGAGGAAAGGAACATCAGATCGTACTCTCCAACGGAAAGGGTGAAGGAGGTGTGGAGCTCGCCCTCGGTCCGGTCTTTGCCGGAGAGAAACACTACGAGGTAGCTCTTAGGCTCTATGGAAACATCCGGGAATGCCCACTTGAACGGATCGTCTGTATCGTCGCTCAGAAAGCAGCCCGAAAGCGAAGCCGCGCTGTCTGAGGAGTTGTATAGTTCTACCCATGGAGAACGGTCGCCAAAGCAGTCGCGAATGCTGTATTCATTGAACTTGAGCACTTCGTTTATATGTATGGGGTCGCTGCCATCCATAGCGGAAAGCGTCAGCGAAGGCAGCGTTTCCTGAGAATTGTCCTGGCCGGGTGTGGGAAATGCGCAGTAGGTGTCCGGCGCGACTACCGATATGCCGGGGTATACCGGGTTTGTCCAGTTTAACATGGATATCACGCTGCCCATCCCGTTGGAAAGCAGCAGCGCGGAGTCGCCCTTGCCCAGCCGGAAGGAGGCGTGTATATCGCCGGCATCGGAGGTATCTTTGCCTGAAAAATAGACTATGGCGTATTCGCCCGCGCCGAGAGTGATTCCTGGAAGCCGGTATTTTGCAGGCTCGCCGGCTGAATCCGAAAGGTAATAATCGGACAGCAGCACTTCTTTATCAGATATGTTTTTTATCTCGGCCCATGGGTAATACCTGCCGTCCTTGGAAGCAAGCGTTGAGGTGTTTTTGGGCATGACCTCGGTTATGGCAAGGGCGCTTTCGTCAGAGCCGGAGCTGCCGCTCGACTGGATCGAAAGGAATATGTCCTCGCCGTTTGCCGCACCGGGAGTAGGCGTACTGCAATAGCCGTAGCTTCCATCGGCTGTGCGGGCATAAGAAACGTCTGTAACCAGCTCGGGTATCTCAAGCTGCTGCATTATGTTGTAATAGGGATCTACAAGGTATAGCATATCGCCGCTCTTGGAGAGGCCGAATCCGGTACACATTGGGTCGTCCTCATACTTTGAGGCATATACGATGAGATAGCCCTCCGCAGGTATTGTAACAGAGGGAAATGTATATTTATGAGGATCCTTTATGTTGTCGGTGATCCCATAGCCCTCGAGGTCTATGGGATTGGAGGTAGGGTTATACAGCTCTATCCAGTCAGGACTGCCAAGCTTTTCATCCACCAGCGAGTACGAATTGGAGGTGACCACCTCGTTTATACAGAGCTGACCCGATGAGGCGGGGGACGTAATGCCTTCGCAGCCGCAAATAAGGGCTGCCGTAAGCAGCGACATGGCGATACTTATAGCTTTTTTAAAACTGTTGTTCATCATGATTTTATTATAGCATATGCGGGCGGAATACGACACAGTAAACTTTGGAATTAAGTGTGAACAGCATCCGTCTCGTATGGTATACTTTATTCAAACAAAAAATCGGAGAAGGATATGGGCAGAAATAAAAACAGCAGGAAAAAAATCAATAAACGGCAGATAATGCTCATAGCAGCTGTGGCGCTTGCCGCCGTGCTGCTGCTTACGGGGCGGCTTACGCCTGCGGGAATGATAAATTCCCTTCCCGGAACGGACGCGCCCAAAGCCGATCAGGCATACGAGCCCGTACAGCCGGCTGAAACACCGGAAGCTTTGCCGCAGGCTGAAAAAGGCGAACAGCCTGACGATGCGGCAGAGCC
>CALCEX010000072.1 GCA_937900325.1 uncultured Clostridia bacterium
GAAGGCGTTTTTCCCTCTCCATCTCTGCGCCGAACTTAACCTCGTCTTCGCAGGAGGCTATGTGGCGCATCACCATGGTATAGCCCGCCGCATCTATATTTTCTTCTATGGAGCGGATAATATCTGTATAGAAAGCGTTGGATACGCCGCGCACCACGAGGCCTATGGCGTCCGATCTTGTCTTCACCAGATCCCTCGCGCTGTTGTTTGGAATGTAATTCGAGCTTTGCATTTACCCGACTTCTGCAAACCTCGCTTACGTCCGGCCTGTTGTTCAGCACACGGGAAACGGTGCTTACGCTTACGCCGCTGAGTTTTGCGATATCTTTTATGGTCATTTTAAGCGCCGCCTGTTTTTAAAGGTTGCTGAAATGGTTGATGGAAACCTTCCCGGTAACGTTACCGGAGTTTTACGATATGTATTATATATATTATTCTGTTCAAAGTCAATACTAATTCATCAAAAAAATATCATACTTAAAGGGCGGCCCAGGGGCCGCCGCGCGGGCGATGAAAAAAGCGGCCGTGCGCCGCTCCGGCAGCATCTATCCGCTACCTGAACGCTTTTTCTATGCCGAACATTCCGGAAAGCACCTCCCAGTTGGGCCGGTACAGCGTGTTTATGCTCCAATAGCTCACGCCGCCAAGGCCATATTCGCTCACCAGCTTCAGCTTTGCCTCTATGCTGCGCGGATCCTCAAACCAGGCGATATGCTCCGTTCCGGCGCTGTCGTAATATCTGAAGAAGGGCGACTGTGCCGTATCGTCAAATCGTATATCGGCGTATTGACCATATGCTGTTTGCGGTATCTCGGACAGGGACAGCAATCGCGCGGCGGCTCCCTTTTTGCAGGGCAGCGTCCAGTTATATCCGTAGTTTGCTATCCCCAGCAGTATCTTTTCCGCCGGGATCTCCATGACTGCGTAGTCCAGCACCTGCCGTACCCTGTCTATCGGCGCTACCGCCATGGGTTCCTCGCGGGCATATTCCCTCTCGTGCGTCATAATTATTACCTTATCCGCAATATTTCCTACCGCTGCATGGTCGTAGGCAGTATACAGCAGGCCGGGCTGCTCCCGGCCTACCTTGGGAGCAAGGGTGACCGAAAAGCTGTATCCCCCTCTGCGCAGCGCCGCCGCAAGATCCACTATAAACTGTGTATAAAGGGTCCTGTCCTCCTCCGCTACATACTCGAAATCCATATTCAGGCCGAAGTAATTGCGGCGGTCCAGATATTCCGTCACATTCTGTATGAGTCTTTTTTTGATCCCCTCGTCGTTTATCACCGCATGGGCTATATCCACGCTGAAGCCGCCGCTCTCCCGCTGGTTTGTGAGGGTAAGCACTGGCGCGGCGCCGTTCACATAGCATTTGCGTACAAGCTCCGCGTCGTTAAGCTCCGCAATGCTGCCGTCAATTCGGGTCCTTGCGGAAAATACCGATACGCAGGTGAGATACCGCAGGGCTCCCATCAGCGCCGCGTCCGGTATTTCCGGGAAGGCATATCCGTAGACCGCAACGCGGCGTTCACGTATGCTTTGTCCGGGTATCACGAGGGCAAGGCCTGTGGGCAGCTTATATGGGTCGTTGAGTTGGTTCGCGGCTGCCAGTGTGGAAATTGTCACGCCGTTTTTCTGGGCGATATCAAGCAGCGTATCTCCCGGCTTCACGGTATAGATATACATAATAAAAAGCCTCCTTGTACAGGTCGTATTTGTATAAACCTATGCGGGAAGCTTTTGGTTGATTACCTATGTATGATTTATCTCACTGTAAGGCCGAAGCAGCAGTTGCCGCCAAGAAAGGCGCCGTTTTCATCTACCATGCCGAATGGCTCCAGCTCCGGCATTCTTGCCAGCCGGTTATTTTCGATAAACGGCCTGTCTTTGCAGAGCAGCGCGCAAAAATCCCCATTGGCAAGTATGCGGCGGTAAACATTGCGCATAAAGCTCAGGCTGCCGCCCATTATCACTATCACATACACGTCCCCCACCCAGCCGCCGGAGAGACTCAGTCCGGAAATATTGTAACGTGTGAGGCCGGAAAGCAGCTTTTCCATGCAGCCCTTCGGGCCAATACCCATATTTTCCCTCGGTATGCGCATTCCCAGCGCAAAATGGTCTATAAACATTCGGCGTTTACGTCCTCGCTGTAAATTCTTCCCTATATTATTGCACAATCTGCGGTTTTTATCAAGCAATGGGCCAAACCGCGCAAAAATATGGTATAATTATGATCCGATTCGATTGTATTTGAAAGGAGCCGTTTTGATATGACAGATATCACCGCTCTCGGCGAGCTTGTTGTGGACTTTACTCCGGCCGGGTTTTCCCCGGCAGGCTACCCGCTCTTTGAGCAAAACCCCGGCGGCGCGCCGGCCAATCTCCTTGCGGCGGCGGCAAAGCAGGGGCTTTCCACCGCCTTTATAGGCAAGGTGGGCGATGATATGCACGGCCGCTTCCTGAAAGACGCGGCAGAGCGTGCGGGAATCAATACCGAGGGTCTCGTCATGGATCCATCCGCCGCCACGAGCCTTGCCTTCGTTGCGCTCAGCGACGATGGCGAGAGGGAATTCTCTTTTATACGCAATCCCGGCGCGGACACGTTGCTCAGGCCCAACGAATTGGATCAGCAGCTCCTGCGCAATACAAAGGTATTCCATGTGGGCTCCATCTCGCTCTCAGCAGAGCCCAGCCGCTCGGCAACATGGCAGGCTCTCATCACCGCCAAGTCCACAGGCGCGGCGGTGAGCTACGATCCCAACTACCGCGCTTCCCTCTGGGCCGACGACGCTGCCGCCTGCGACCAGATACGCTCCATACTGCCCATAGTTGACATAATCAAGCTTTCCCAGGAGGAAATGCCCTTCGCCGCAGGCATAGACGATCTGGATACCGCCATAAAGGTACTGCGCAGGGAAGGCGTCGCGCTCATAGTCATAACCCTGGGAGAGGAAGGAGCCGTAGTAGCTACCGGAGAGCAGCAGCGCCTGGTTCCCGCATTTGTGTGCGATGCGGTAGACACCACCGGCGCGGGCGACGCCTTCTTCGGCGGTTTCCTGAGCGAATTTATAAAGAGCGGAAAGAGCGTATACGATGTAAGCATAGAGGATATGGCGCGCTTCGCCCGCGTGGGCTGCGCCACAGCCAGCCTCTGCATAGGCAGGCGCGGCGGTATACCAGCGATGCCCGCAATGGAAGAAGTAACAGCACTTTTAAACGGATAAGGAGGTTACATATGCCGCTTACTATTGAACATCATGCCGTAATGTTTGCGCTGCTTGCAAAGCACGCCATCGAGATCTCAGGCGAAAAGGGAAAAGACGCCATACTCGCCGGAATGACCCGTTACGGCAACGAGCGTGGCCGGCGCATGGCCCTGAACGCCCTTGAGCGGGGCGATAAGCTCACCGTTCTGAACAGCCAGGCCTACGGCGAATGGAAGCCCGACTTTCCGGGCCAGATGGAATTCGGCATAACCTGCGGCATGCCTGTCCTCCATACCTATATATCCAGGTGCGCCTGGTGCGACGCATGGGCAAAGCACGGCCTCATGGAATACGGCAGATACTACTGCTGCAACATAGACAACGCCTGGTTCCAGGGCTTCAACCCGGAATTCACCTGCACCCAGCTGAACCCTCCCATGAGCTGGGGCGGCGACTGCTGCCGTTTCAGCTGGGGCGAGGGGCTTACCCACAAGCAGATAAAGGCCCTGAACAAAAAGAAAAAGTCCCTCGGCAACAGCTGCATAAAGGACTTTACGTTTCACACCGCCCACATACTGCATACAATAGGAGACGTGCTCATGGAGGAGCTCGGCAACGACGGCGCTATGGCAGTCAGCCTTGCCAGGTCCGACTATTCGGATATGTTCGGGAAGGACGCACTTGACTGCCTTGACGGCATATTCTAAAACAGCTCTCTCAATATCAGATCAGTCTGCCCCGGGTTGCTGCCCGGGGTTATTCTTTTTACCCTGGGGTGATCTCTGTATTTGTATTGCACCATATCCCGCAGTATGGTGTTGTGGGTATAGCCGTGTATCACGCGTATACGGTAAACCGAAGCGTTTGCCCTGCGCAGCGCCGCGTCTATGGCCATCTGCGCCTGTATCTGGTTCATGCCGTGTACGTCCACATCAACTATGCCCGTCATTTTATTATTGCCGCTCCCTGAAATTTGCAAAGAAGGCTTTGGTTCGGTCGCTTTTCGGATGGTTGAACACCTCGTCCGCCGTACCCATCTCTTCGATCGCGCCCTCTGACATAAATAATACCTTATCCGCCACGCTCTTTGCAAACCCCATTTCGTGGGTCACGACTATCATTGTGCTGTCGGCGCCCTTCAGGCTTTTTATCACCTTAAGCACCTCGCCGGTAAGCTCGGGATCCAGCGCCGACGTGGGCTCGTCAAAGCAAAGTATATCCGGGTTCATGGCCAATGCGCGGGCTATGGCGACCCGCTGCTGCTGCCCGCCGGAAAGCTGATGGGGGTAGGAATCCATCCTGCCGCTCAGTCCTACCCTTGCAAGGAGCTCCCGGGCTTTTTTGTCTATATCAGCCCTTATCTCCCTCGTGCGGCCGCGATCGGGGCTTTCCGGGAGCATCAGCTCCGGAGCCAGCTTTACATTCTGCAGCGCGGTATACTGGGGAAAAAGATTGAAGGACTGAAACACCAATCCAAAGTGCAGCCTTTTTTTACGTATCTCCTCTTCGCTCGATACGGCGCGATCATGAGAATCGAACAGCGTCTCGCCGTTTACGGTTATCTTCCCCTCGTCAGGACTTTCAAGGAAGTTCAGGCATCTTAAAAGCGTGGTTTTGCCCGAACCGGAGGAGCCGATTATGGCCAGCACCTCACCCTTTTCGAGAGAGAAATCGAGTCCCTTAAGCACTTCGGTATCGCCGAAGTTTTTCTTTATGTTTTTTACTTCCAGCATCGGCATAAGCTTACACCCTGAAATAGTCCAGTTTCTTTTCTACGCGGCCAAGGATCGCCGTCAGCGCTCCGCAGAATAACAGATAAAACAGGCCCGAGTAGAACAGCGGCCATATGAGGCCCTTTACCGATATGTACTCCTGCGCTATCATTATTATCTCCTTGCACGCAATGACGCGGGCAAGGGAGGTATCCTTGACCAGCGTCATCATCTCGTTTCCCAGAGGAGGCACTATGCGCTTCACCACCTGAAGCAGTATGACGTTGAGGAATACCTGCTTTTTTGTCATGCCCAGCACCTGCCCGGCCTCATATTGGCCTCTGGATATGCTCTCTATGCCCCCCCGGTAAATTTCCGAGAAATAGGCGGCGTAATTGATGGAGAAGGCTATAAGCACCGCGGAAAGCCGCGAGAGCGAGCCGCCCTCCCACAGCAGGCCGGGGCCATAGTAAACTATCATAAGCTGAAGCATCAGTGGGGTTCCCCGCATTATCCACACAAAGCCGCGTGTGATCCACTTTATGGGCTTGAGCCTGCTCATGGAGCCGAAGGCAATTACCAGGCCCAGCGGCAGCGCCGCAAGCAGCGTTACTGTAAATATTATGCAGGAGGTGCCGAAGCCCTCCAGAAGCTTCTGGGTAACGGTAAGCAGCATACTTTCAACAGTCCTTTATCATCATAATGCCGGGCGGGGAAACCCCCGCCCTTTTTTGGTTTTTTATTTCGCTTTATCAATCGTCCATCAGCGCAAGGCCGTACTTATCGGCGATAGCCTTGAGGGAGCCGTCGGCGATCATCTCGTCCATAGCCTTATTTACGCTTTCCACAAGGTTGGAGCCCTTGCGGAAGCCTATTCCGTACTCCTCATATGCAAGCTCGATGCCGTCCACTATCTGAAGGTCTGAATAATCCGTGCCCTCGCCTACCATAGCCTTTGCCATCACATAATCCACCACCGCCGCGTCCGCAGTACCGGCCTTGACCTCAAGAAGCGCGTCAGCCATCTTTGATACGCCCACATAATTGCATTCCTTCAGCTCTTCGCAATCCGCTATGGCACTCTCGCCGGAGGAGCCGGCCTCCGCGACTATATTCGCGCCGACAAGTGAAGCAAGGTCGGTATACTTGCCTGAGTTCTCGGCCTTTATGACCACCACCTGCATATTTTTGCAGTATGGCTTGCTGAAATCAATGCTCTCCTTCAGGTCGTCGCGGATAGTAAAGCCATTCCAGATGCAGTCTATATTCCTGGCCTTAAGCTCCACTTCCTTGGTGTTCCAGTCGATGACGGTAAACTCCGGAACGACGCCCAGCTTTTCGCAAACCGCCTCGGCAAACTCAGTATCAAAGCCTATGAGCTTACCGTTGTCGTCGTAATAATTCATGGGAGCATACTCGGTGATGCCTATCACAAGCGTACCCTTGTCCTTTACATAGCTTATGTCGTCATCTGCCGTCTCCTTTTTTGCGCAGCCGGCAAAAAGGCAGGCGACCATCAGCATTGCCATAACGAGCGCCGCAATCTTCTTCATATCTTTTCTCCTTTTTATATCTAAAATATTTTTTACGTCCTCTTGCTTTATCACTATATCACTTCGCTGTGGTAAAGTAAAGGATTATTTTTTTATTTCTCGATTATTTTTCGTTAAACATGGAAAAACCGATTCAAGTGATATATAATTCAGTGTGTTTATAACTATGGAGGGCGAAAATATGGAACAACGCAAAAAGAACAACCTGGCCGACCTGCTTATGATACACAGCGCCGTGCTGCTGTTCGGGCTGGCCGGCGTAATAAGCAGGGGCATAACCACCGGCTCCATGATGATAACCTTCGGACGGGTATTTTTCTCGTCCATAACCCTTTATATACTTTGCAGGGCTACAAAAACCTCAATAAAGCTGAAATGCAGGGCCGATTTTATATGGCTGGTCATAACCGGAGCGGTGCTTGCTTTGCACTGGTTCAGCTTTATCGAGTCTGTCAGGGTAGCGAGCGTAGCTGTGGGCACCATAACCTTTTCGACCTTCCCCCTGTTCGTGACCTTTATAGAGCCCGTAATGTTCAGGGAAAAGCTGAGATTGAAAAGCGTCATATGCGCGATCGTCATGCTGATAGGCGTGTTCGTGCTGGTCCCCCTGGACGACCTTGCCGGTTTCTCGCCTGCGGGGCTTGCCTGGGGTATGCTTTCCGCATTGACCTATGCCCTGCTTTCCCTCATGAACCGCCGCTTCTCGGCCGTCTATCCCGGCAGCGTGGTATGCTTTTATGAGCAGTGCGCGGCAGCGGTCGTGCTTCTGCCATTTGTGGCCGTAATGTGTCCCGCCGTTACCGGCGCCGACATAGCGCTTATCGCTGTCCTGGGCGTGTTCTGTACCGCCCTCGCGCACTCCCTCTTTGTAAGCAGCCTGCGCCGGGTAAAGGTGCAGACCGCAGGCATAATCGCCGGTATGGAATCGGTATACGGCATAATACTGGCGGCGCTGGTGCTTAAGATGCCGCCCACTGCAAGGGAGCTCATAGGCGGCGCGATAGTGCTGGGCGTTTCGCTGTATACTACCGTTTCAGAAAACAGGGAGGCATAGGCCTCCCTTTTTATCGAATCTTTAATTTTTTTTGAATACACTGCCGAAACCCGTGCCAGAACCTTACTTATGTGCTAATATTTGGATATATACTGACGCAGAGGGGGGCGGTACGCTTTATGCGCAGCCGGAACATAATACAAGCGGTGCTGGAAGGCGCCCTCATAGGCGCAGTTGGGCTGATACCCGGGGCGAGCGGCGGCATACTGGCCGTTGCTTTCGGCATATACCATGAGGCTCTGGAAGCCATAATCGGCCTGTTTTCCGATTTTAAAAAGAATTTCAGCTTTCTGTGGCCTTATGGCCTGGGCGTTGCAATTGGCACTTTCGGCTGCGCCTTCGCGCTGGAATGGCTGCTGAAGAACTGGAATATGCCCTTCATGTATCTGCTCATAGGCATGGTGCTGGGCGGCGTTCCGTCTATCATAAAAGAAGCCGGCAAGCCCTTTTCCTTAAAATACGCCGTATGTTCGCTGCTTGGCGCCGCGCTCGTGGCGGCAATAGCCATACTGGACGGTAAGCTCACCGGCAGGAATCCCTGGGAATACAACTACCTTACGGCGGCTCTGGCCGGCGGGATAATATCCATAGGCATAGTTATCCCCGGCATAAGCACCTCATTCATACTGATGTTCATGGGCTTATACGAGCCGCTGCTCTCCTCCCTCACCAGGCTGGAAGTACCCTATCTCATATGTGCGGGATGCAGCGCGCTTGTCGTCGGCGCTTTGCTGATAGTTTTCGTGCGCAATATGTTCCGCAGGCATCCTGCCGGTGCAAATTATTGCGTATTGGGTTTTCTCGTAGGCACCACGGCGCTTATCTTTCCCGGATTCGCACCGTTTTTCACGGAATTGCTGTATCTCATGCTGGCCGCGGCGGGTTTCTTCCTTACCATAATGCTGAACAGGCGGGCAGCCTGACAGTCCCGCTCAACATAAATACTTTGATCGGAGGATGATCTTACCATAATGAAAAGACGATTGCTCTCATTTGCTCTATGCCTTGTAACGCTTCTTTCCCTAACGCCATCTGTGGCCAACGCCGAGGTTTTATCCGGCTTTACCAGCAAGGTGGATTACGATAATACCGATCCGAACAGGTACAGCATAGAGATAGACCTGGTAAATCAGATCATAACCGTATACGACCAGAGCGGCGGCACGGTGCTGCAAAGTCTCTGCACCACAGGCAGCAGGAAAACCCCTACCGGCAGCGGCAAGTTCCGTTTGGGCGACCTCAAGGAGCGCTTTGGCTACTTCGTGGCCTACGGCGAATACGCACAGTATTGGACCCAGGTAGTTCGTGGAGTATACATTCATTCCGTAATGTACAAGTCCAAAAAGCTTTCCTCCATGTCCAAATCAGCCTACAATAACCTCGGCAGGAACGTTTCCCACGGCTGCGTCAGGGTGCTGCCCCACATCGCCCAGTGGATATACTACAACTGTCCCCCGGGAACCCTCTGCAGCATAGTAAAAAACAGGGCGGAGGACCCCGGCCTTGTAAGCCGGCTCAAAAGCGCCATACCCGATTACAGCAGCTACCAGCAGCCCTCTGATTCTCATGACACCCCTGCCGAGGTACCCGCTACCGTAAAGCTGAACGACGTTCCCGTCCGCTCCGGCTTCTCCAACAGCAAGGATAAGACCATAGCCAAGCTCAGCTACGGCGACCATGTAGAGCTTTTGCAGATAAGCGCCGAATGGTGCAAGGTACGCACCCCTTCAGGCAAGCTGGGCTATGTCAAGACCATGTATCTCGCCTGCGACCCTGACAACGTGCGCACCATCCAGTCCTATGCCGCCACAGGCAAGACCTATGTCTATTCAAGCGCCAGCCGTTCCTCCAGCACCCTTGCCACCATACCCAAGGGCAAAACGGTGAACGTCACCGAACAGGCCGGCAGCGGCTGGCTGTACGGAAGCTATAACGGCGTATCCGGCTATATGCGCACAAAATACATAAAGCTCACCGATACGCTCCTATATCCCAACCCGGATGGCAGCTACCCCGACGGCACCGCAGCCGCCGCAGCCCAATCCCAGGCGCAGGCAGGCGCCGGTTCAGGATCGGCATCCGCTCCTTCCTCCGGCGCGCGTATAAAGAATGGCATTATCGCCAATTTCCGCTCCGGCCCCGGCTCCGAATACGGCGTTATAGCCGAGCTGGAACCCGGTACCCCCGTAAAGATCCTCTCCGTAGCCGGAAACTGGTACTTCTGCGAAGTGAACGGCCTTCAGGGCTACCTGCACCCAAGCTGCATAGCGGGTTTTTAGATCCGTTTCCCTTTTGACCCGGCGTTTTTGCCGGGCCTTTTTTTATTACTTTCGAGGACAGTTTTTTCCAACGCACTAATTTTAAACCTGAAGTTTTATATTACTTTACAAAAGCCATTGACTTTTATGTCGAAAGGTGTTTTAATTGTACTCGGCTGTTTAGAATACCTAAACTCCAGGTTTATTTACGCCGCGCATGTGCAAGGAGGCTCATCAAATGGTAAACATCGGCGAAAAAATCAGGCGATACCGGCAGAAGCTCGGCCTCACCCAGGAGGAGCTGGCCGCCCGCACAGAGCTTTCCAAGGGCTTTATATCCCAGCTTGAGCGGAATCTGACCTCGCCCTCCATTGTCACTCTTACCGACATACTTGAAGCGCTGGGTACGAACCTCTCGGAATTTTTTACCGAGGCAAGACCTGAAAAGGTAGTCTTCACCTCAGAGGATATGTTTGAAAAGGAAGATGCCGAGGCGGGCTATGTTGTGCGCTGGCTGGTGCCGAACGCCCAGAAGAACTGCCTTGAGCCTATTATGATAACCCTTGAATCCGGAGGCTCCACCTATGAGGAAAACCCCCACGAGGGCGAAGAATTCGGATTTGTCCTGCACGGGAGCGTAATACTCCACCTTGGCGAGGAAAAATATCGTATACGCAAGGGCGACAGCTTCTGCTTCAAGCCCACCAGCGTACACTGGATACAGAATACCGGCAGGACAGTGGCGCAGCTTATATGGGTAGCCACCCCTCCTTCCTTCTAAATAATAAATCGAGGTAACCGCAAATGAGCAAGCATCTGATAGACCTGAAAGGCATAACCAAGACCTATGATGATACCGACGTATTAAAGGATATAAACCTCTACATACGCGACGGCGAGTTTCTTACCCTGCTCGGCCCCTCCGGCTGCGGCAAAACCACCATGCTGCGCCTTATAGCGGGCTTTACCCTGCCCGACAGCGGCCAGATACTGGTAGACGGCAAGGACATAAGCGGCGTTCCGCCCTACCGCCGCCAGGTAAATACGGTCTTTCAGAAATACGCCCTGTTTCCCCATCTGAACGTGTTCGACAATATAGCCTTCGGCCTTAAGATACAGAAGCTGCCCAAGGATGAGATAGCGTCCCGCGTAAACGATATGATGGAGCTCGTGAACCTGGCGGGCTACGGCGGCAGGTACATCGACCAGCTTTCAGGCGGCCAGCAGCAGCGGGTGGCTATCGCCCGTGCGCTGGTAAACCGCCCCCGCGTGCTGCTCCTCGACGAACCCCTGGGCGCACTGGATCTAAAGCTCCGCAAGGGTATGCAGATAGAGCTCA
>CALCEX010000073.1 GCA_937900325.1 uncultured Clostridia bacterium
GGATTACGGCGCGGATTCACTGCGCTTCAGCCTGGTGACCGGCAACAGCCCCGGCAACGATATGCGCTTTTCCGGCAAAAAGGTAGAGGCCGCCAGAAACTTCTGCAATAAGGTCTATAACGCCTCCCGGTTTGTCCAGATGAACCTGGGCGATGATAAGATAGGCGATATAGATATGGCAAGGCTGGATATTGCCGACAAGTGGATACTCCACAGGCTCAACGCCGTCGCGGGGGAAGTAACCTCCAATATGGACAACTTCGAGCTCAACGTTGCCGCGCAGAAGGTCTATGATTTCATATGGACCGAGTTCTGCGACTGGTATATAGAGATGGCAAAGCCCCGCCTCTATGGCGATGACGAGAGCGCCAAGGCAAACGTGAAAGCTATACTTGTCCGGGTGCTGGGGGACTCCATGAAGCTGCTTCACCCCTTCATGCCTTTTATCACAGAGGAGCTGTATCAGAGCCTGCCAAACGCGGAGGAGACCATCATGTGCGCAAGCTGGCCCCGGTATACCGACAGCTTTGCGTTTGCCGGGGAGGCGGAGAAGATGGAGGGCGTGATGGACGTTATCCGCTCCATAAGGAACCTCCGCGCAGAGATGAACGTGCCCCCTGCAAGGCGTACCGCCGTGTATATAGTCACTCCTGCGGAAAACGCCCCCGCCTTCGAGATGGCAAAGGCATATCTGATGAAGCTGGCCGGCGCGGAGAACGTGATAGTGCAGCAGGATAAGAACGGTATACCCAAAGGAGCGGTAAACGCCGTATGCGCCATGGGCGAGGCCTTCATACCCCTGGATCAGCTTATCGACATAGATAAGGAAATAGAGAGGGTAAACAAGGAGATAAACCGCATGAAGGGCGAGGTTGCCCGCGCGGAGGGCAAGCTGAACAACCCTGGCTTCGTTGCCAAGGCTCCCGAGAAGGTCATTAACGAGGAAAAGTGCAAGCTGGAGGTGGCCAAGGATATGCTTTCCAAGCTGGAGCATCGCCTTGCGGAGCTGCAAAAGTAATATACGGATAAGGTCAGGGACGTTCATCATATGGACGCCCTTGACTTATACCCCAAAATGAGCGTATAATTACAAACCATTCATGGTTTTTACCGGGAGAGAGGGGTACAAAAGCTGATGAGCTTACTGGAGATACTCATTCTGGCTGTCGGCCTGTCAATGGACGCTTTTGCCGTATCGATATGCAAGGGCCTTGCCATGAAACGCATAAGCCTGGGAAATGCGGCCATAGTGGGCCTGTGGTTCGGCGGCTTTCAGGCGCTTATGCCGGCGATAGGATACTTCCTTGGCTCATGCTTCAGCGATGCCATACAGTCGGTAGATCACTGGGTGTCCTTCATATTGCTTGCTCTTATAGGCGTTAACATGATACGGGAGGCGATGTCCAAGGACGAGGCCGCGGGCGAGGACAGCGCATCGCTGTCCTTTAAGACCATGCTTATGCTCGCGGTGGCTACCAGCATAGACGCTCTTTCCGTGGGCATAACCTTTGCGTTTCTCGATGTGGACATAGCCGGCGCGGTGAGCATCATAGGCTGCACTACCTGCATCATATCCATGGCGGGGGTAAAGGCGGGCAGCGTTTTCGGAACGAAATACAAGTCAAAGGCGGAGCTGGCAGGAGGCGTTACGCTTATACTCCTGGGTCTCAAGATACTTCTGGAGCATACCGGCATACTTGCGGGCCTTATGGCCTAAGTGTTAACTTTCATCCAGGAACGTCTCTCTTTGTTGACAGTCTTTTTTACGGGATTTATAATCAGATCATGTACAAGAAGGAAGATTTTTCATTATGGGCCGGAATAAAAAAAGGCCCTGTTTATAGGGCGGCAAAAAGAGCTTTGCCGGCAGTGCTGGCGGCGGGCTTTTTGTGTTCCTTCGGCTGCGCAAAAAAGACGGAGGCGGATACCTTCGTGATGGTGGATATAGGGTATCTGGACGACGAGCAGTACGGGGACGACACTACGTTTGTAGCCATAACCGGATATGCTACGCCGCAGCCCGTCGTTACCCCGGTGCCTACGCCCGAGCCTACGCCTGAGCCAACAAAGCGGCCCCAGAGCCAGAAGGATAAGCAGAGCGGCGGCAAGGAGCAGAAGGACGGCAAAAAGGACGACAAGAAGGACGATAAGAAATCCGACGCCACTCCGACCCCTAAGCCTGAGAAAAAGGCAAAGACGCCGTATTCTGGCAACTATACAAAGCAGTCCCTTTCTTACGAGAGCGGCTCAGAGCCCATAAGCTTCGAGACGACTACGCTGGATGGCAGCAGCACCGGCAGCAGCCTGTTCAGCAGGAACCGCATAACCATGGTGAATATCTGGACCCGCACCTGACCGAGCTGTCTGCAAGAGATGGGTGATCTCTCAGAATTGGCAAAGGAGTACAAGGGAAGCGGCTTCAGAATAGTCGGCCTCTCGGCGGACGCGACGCCTGAGAATCCCGATACGGTGCTCAGCTCTAAGGAGATGTTTGAAAGCGCGGGGGGCAACTTTACCAACATTATTGCCAGCCAGAGCGTGATAAAAACCATGCTTCAGGGCGTTAATACGGTGCCCACGACGAAGTTTTACGATTCGGAGGGCAGACTCGTAACGGTGGTTCACGGCGCAAAGAGCAAACAGAAGTGGATAGATATTATCGAGACGGTGATGAATGAAAAAGCGTAGCATTGTATCATTGGTACTTTTGGCGGTAGGGCTGGTCTTTATCGTCATAGGCGCGGCAAGGGGAGAGGCCAATGCCGTTATGCAAAAGGCTATAATGATCTGCATGGAGTGTATCGGCCTTGGATAAGAATAAAAGCAAAAAGAAAAACCACCCTTTTCTCAGGGCCCGAATATACCTTCAGGCCTGCTGGGCGCTGCTGACCAACAGCTATGCCTCGGGCTATATAAACGGCACCATATACCAGGGTGGCATGAAGAACATATGCGTTCCGGGCCTGAACTGCTATTCCTGCCCGGGAGCATGGGGCGCATGCCCGATGGGCTCGCTGCAAAACGCATTGGCGGGCAGGTCAAATGGGTTCCCGTTTTATGTATTGGGCACGCTTATAACCATAGGCGCGCTGCTGGGCAGAATAGTGTGCGGCTGGTTATGCCCCTTCGGCCTGGTGCAGGATCTATTGTTCAAGATACCTCCGAAGAAAAAAATACGGCGGCTGCCCGGCGAGAAATACCTGCGCAAGATACGCTACGCCGTACTTGCGGTCATGTGCATATTGCTGCCCATGCTTGCAAAAGGCTCATACGGCGTCGGTATGCCATGGTTCTGCAAGTGGATATGTCCTTCCGGCACGCTGCTGGGAGGCATACCGCTGCTCGCTCTCAACGAGGATCTCAGAAGCGTTATTGGCTGGCTGTTTAGCTGGAAGCTTTTCATACTGGTGGTGACAATAACGGGCTCCATACTTATGTTCCGCCCGTTCTGCCGCTATATCTGCCCTCTGGGCGCAATATATGGCCTGATGAACCCTGTATCGCTGGTAAGGATGCGGGTGAGCCGGAGCCGCTGTGTAGAGTGCGGCGCCTGCCAGAAGGCCTGCGGATTGGATATACCGGTATATAAGGAACCCAACTCTGCCGACTGCATACGCTGCGGTAAGTGCGTTACCGTATGCCCACACAATGCTCTGAAGCTGGATGCGGCCTTGAAGGGCAAGCGCAGGCGCAGGACGAGACAGGAGGATGCGGACGCCTGATGAAGTATGACGCCGAGCTGATACGGCTGAAGGATAAGACGTACGGCGTGCTGCGCAATGCGGAGCCATGCGAAGGCGGCAGGATGCTGGAACTCATGCGTATCTGCGCGGGAGAAACGGAATACCTTATGCACTACCCGGACGAGATAATGCAGAGCGACGAAAGCGAAGCGGCCTTTATACAGATGAGCAACGAGTCGGATGGAACGCTGCTGCTGGTATGCGATATAGACGGCGAGCTTGTTGGCCTCTGCTCCCTCAGCTGCGCCGGAATGACCAAGTCCAAGGTGCGGCACAGGGCGCGGGTGGGCATAAGCGTAATAAGCAAATACTGGGGCAAGGGCATCGGCACAATAATGATGAACGCTCTGGAAAAGCAGGCTAAGGCCGTTGGCATAAGCCAGATGGAGCTGGAGTTTATAGAAGGCAACGACAGGGCGAAGGGCCTTTATGAAAAGCTGGGCTACCGGGTGACGGGAGAGCTTCCCAACGCGATACACAGCAGGGAAGGCAAACGCCTCGGTATGTTCACCATGATAAAGGAAATATGATATTCAAAATAAAAAAGGCCGGATGATTCCGGCCTTTTTATGATCACAGCCTGTAATTTACCCATTTACAGTATTCTTCAAGCCCGTCCTTGCTGCCATCCCAGTCGGTGCATACCTCGGCATCGGGAAAGACTACCATTTCGTGCAGTATGGTAAGGGGACCTATTTTGCATATACTGTACGGCAGTATCTTGTGATAGTATACCGTCATGCCGCTGTCCGACAGGAAGGATACGTCATCGAAGGAGGTTCCCATGTTGTAGTAGTGATATTTGTAGTTTTCGCACAGCGTCTTAAGGAAGGGGCTGTTCTGTATGTGCAGGTTCTCCGCCGTTACTTCGTTGAAGTTCTCCCGGAAGTGCAGCTCAAGATCTGGCTTGTGGTCATGCTGCTTTTCCCAGCGCCTCACGACGGAGTCCACCCATGAAAAAGGGGCGCGCTGATTCTGTATGACGCAGTTTATGCGAACGGGAACCTTCAGGCTGCCCAGAACGCTGTCGGCGGCGGGGGCATGGAGGAAGGCGGAGTCCTTTTCGTATGTATCGAGGTGACGGGAGACGTTTATGCCTTTTACGCAGGGATATTCCACATCGAACAAATGGGCGATCTCCTTTGCGGATTCCGAGGGGAAAAGGGTGTTTACGTAGACTATCTTATCCCTGAGTATATCCAGCATTTCGCCGAGATAATCCAGATTGTCGCAGGGCTCGCCGCCGGTTATCATTATATCCTCGATGTCGGAATCCGCTATGCGTCGGAGCACTTCGAGAGTCTTATCCAGTGATGTGTCCAGAGTATCATACATCTTGCGGGATTCGCAGAACGGGCACTTCCTGCCGCAATTATAGGGCACATAAACGTGCGCGGTCTTTTTAGGCCGAACGGTATTTTTTATATTGTCGATGTTGTCAAGGCAATACATTGGCAGTCCTCCAGGGAAATATAAAAAGCTGTAAAGAAAATCATATTTCAAATAATAATTATATTTCAATATAAATTATAGTATAACATGAGCGGGGGCATTTTCAAGAAAAGTTTATCCTTTAACAAATTCAAAGCTTTTCTTTATGAAAAAAAGGCTGAATTTGGCGTATGGCTGTTGAAATGATGCAGACGAATATGATATATTTACTAAAATAAACCTATTTAACCCCAGCGGGTTACTCCACTTAAATAATCCGTGAGGGGCTAAAAAAGGAGAAGATCCGCCACGGCTGGCGGTGCGGCAGTGTGGAGACCTGTCGTAATGGGATAATTGCCTTTATCCCGAGGCCGTTCCTTGCGGAGGCAAAATGGCCGCAGCCGAAAAAAGAATATGGCAAAGGTGAGCCTCAGAAACATCAAAAAGGTCTATCCGAACAGTGCGCCCAGGAAAAAGGCCAAGGATCAGACTGAAAAGAAACACAATCTTCAGATTACCGACGAGGGCGTCGTCGCGGTGCAGGAGTTCAACCTGGATATTGATGACAAGGAATTTATCGTGCTGGTAGGCCCATCGGGCTGCGGAAAGTCCACTACCCTGCGCATGATAGCAGGACTGGAGGATATTACAGCCGGCGAGCTGTACATAGGCGACAAGCTTATGAACGACGTAGCTCCCAAGGACAGGGATATCGCCATGGTATTCCAGAACTACGCGCTGTACCCTCATATGACCGTATATGAGAATATGGCATTCTCCCTCAAGCTCAAGAAGATGCCCAAGGACGAGATAGACCGCAAGGTAAAGGAAGCGGCGGAAATACTGGACATAACCCAGTACCTTGACCGCAAGCCAAAGGCCCTTTCTGGCGGACAGCGCCAGCGCGTGGCCATAGGGCGCGCAATAGTGCGCAACCCAGCCGTATTCCTGATGGACGAACCTCTTTCCAATCTGGATGCAAAGCTGCGCAATCAGATGCGCGCGGAGATAATAAAGCTGCGCCAGAGGATAAACACTACCTTCATTTACGTTACTCACGACCAGACCGAGGCTATGACGTTGGGCGACCGTATAGTCATAATGCGGGACGGATTCATTCAGCAGATAGGCACTCCTCAGGAGGTGTTCAACCACCCTGCAAACCTGTTCGTGGCGGGCTTCATAGGAACCCCGCAGATGAATTTCTTTGATGCCAGGCTGGATAAGGACGCTGACGGATATTATGTAGAGCTGGACGGCGCAAGGGTTTACCTGCCCGAAGAAAAGCAGCAGGCGCTCAGGGCCAATAACGCGGAGCCGCAGGATATAACCCTCGGCATCAGACCGGAGCACATAATGCTCTGCGCCGATGATGCGGCGGCGCACATCAGCGCGACTGTGGACGTATCCGAGATGATGGGCAGCTCCGTGCATCTCCATGTAAACGCCAACGGCAAGGATGTGGTGGTGATAATCCCCACTATGGATCTTGAAGGCGGCGCGCAGCAGATGTTCGGCTACGGAAGCAGGGTAAACTTTACCTTCGGCGGCAACGTGCTGCATATGTTCAGCAAGGAAAACGAAAAGAACCTCATCTGAAACTGACGGTAAAACCGCTGTGCTCCCCCGTATAACCGGGGGAGTTTTTCGTCGGCAGGTTTTTTGCCCCAAATTTGTAAATAAATTGTGCAATTGCACACAATTAACCCGATATATGGTATATTTCTATATAATTCGATATGGTTCGATCAATTTATATTTTATTTTTATATAGGGGTAATGCATGATGAAAAGGTTGATGGCGATGCTGATGGCGGCGGTGCTGCTGCTTTGCGCCGTGCCGCAGCAGGCTCACGCGGCGGCGGATTATAGCTGGATAAAGGTAAAGCTTTCCACAAATAATGCTACCGTGCTCACCATGTATGCTTCGGGTAAGTATTTTGTCAAGGAAAACGACGCGGAGTTTACCGGAGGCACGGTAACGGTGCGCAGCAACGGAGATGGCACCATGACGCTTTACCATTCCGGCTCCCAGGGGGAGATATATACCGGCCGGTCGTTTTCCATAATGCGCGAGAGGGTATCGCGCGAGGCGGGCTATATGAAGCTCAACGGCAGATGCTACCTCGGCCATTTTAACCTGAAGGTGATGTCCTCCGGCTATATACGCGTGGTAAACGAGGTGCCGTTGGCTCATTACCTTTACGGCGTGGTGGGGTATGAAATGAGCAATACATTCCCCATAGAGGCTTTGAAGGCACAGGCGGTGGCGGCAAAGTGCTATGTTCTTTCCAACATGACCACATCGGGAGATTACTATATAGGGGATACCTCGGCGGAGCAGGTATACAAGGGATATAACGCTTCTTATACCAATGTGATAGAGGCGGTGGACAGTACGCTTGATGAAATACTTGCGGTAAACGGCAGGATGCTGCGTACCTACTACGCCGCCAGCAACGGCGGCGAAACCCTGCTGCCAAGCCAGGCCTGGCCCTCAAAGCGGCTGAGCGACAGCGGCTACGATATACGTCTCGATCCGTATGATCTCGGCAATGCATACAGCAAGATGGAAACCGTAAAGCTCCCGGTGAATATGGGCGGCGAGATAAGCCCTGCGCTGATGAATATGCTGCTGGATAAGGCCTCAAGGGCGCTGGGCTATCAGGTAAACCAGATAGACGGAATATATTCTGTATCCGTACATTCACCTAAATATTCGGGTACCAGCCGCTGTATGTCAAAATGCAGCATAGAGCTTGCGGTCAGCCAGAGTGGAGCAGGCTCCGAGAGAGTGTCTCTGGAGTTCCATGCCACCGAGTTCGAAAACTATGGCGTGGTGTACGATAAGACGCTGCGTACATACTGGGGCGAGATGGACTCATCGGGATATTATAAGATATACCATGTGCGCTATGGCCACGGCGTAGGAATGAGCCAGCGCGGCGCGCAGGCAATGGGCAACGCCGGCATGAGTTACAGGGAAATACTGAAGTTCTATTATCCCGGCGCATCCTTCGCAAACATAAAAATATCCGAGCCTCAGGATCCTGTCAACAAAAACAGCGGTACGGAATTTACCCCTTCCGGGAGCTATGTGGAGGCCGTTACTACCGGCGGCGTGAGATTACGCTCGGGAGCAGGCACGAAGTACAGCAGCATATGCACCGTGCCCGCGGGCAGCACCGTATATGTATACGGCAGCAGCGATGGGTGGGCTCAGGCAGCGTATGACGGCAGGAGCGGCTATATATCCGAAAAGTATCTGGAGTATAAGGACGAAAGACCACAGGCCGACCCCACGCCGGCGCCGTCCGGCAGGCCTGACGCGGATACTCCCGAGGGCGTGCGGGCATACGGTACGGTGAACGGCTCCCGCGTAAATATGAGGACAGGCCCCGGCACCGCGTATGAGAGCATCGACAGGCTGGAAAGAGATACGCAGCTGTACATATACGATTCTACGGGCGGATGGTATCTGATATCCACATTAAACGGCCGGAAGGGATATATCATATCTACATATGTGAGCATAACGGGCTACCCGGCGCAGAAATCAGACGCCTATGAAGAGGAAGAGGTAACGGACGCCGGCGATGATGATGATGATAATGAAAGTGAAGAGGCGGATATAATACAGGTTCCGGAGCCTGTGGCCTCAGGCATAGTGACGGGGCAGAGGGTAAACTTACGCAACGGCCCTGCGGTATCATATGCCAGCATAGACAGGCTTGATAAAAACACAAAGATAAGCATATACGGCAAGACAGGCGGCTGGTATTACGCCGAGGCGGGCGGCAAGCTTGGATATATCAGTGAAAGCTATGTAAAGGTCACAGAGGGGGATGAGCGCGAGGATACAGGATCACGGGATGACGCTGAGACTGTTCCTAAGCAGGATGACGGCGGAGATACGGTAAGGGCAGGCCGCGTGACTTCCTCCGGGGTGAATATGCGCATAGGCCCCGGCACGTCGTATGATTCCCTGAAAAAGCTTGAGAAGAACACCGGGGTATACATATTAGGACAGTCCGGAAACTGGTACAGCGTTCAGGCGGGGCAGTTGAAGGGATACGTACACAAGGATTACATACAGCAGACGGGCGAGCAGAGCGTGAACGACGGCTCGGATGCTTACGGCAGGGGCGTCACCACGGGCAGCGTCAGGCTGCGCAAGGGGAACAATACCGATTCGGCGATAATAACTACCCTTAAAAAGAATACAGAGCTTACACTTTATGGCAAAAAGGACGGCTGGTATTCGGTAAAGACCCCTGACGGCGCACAGGGCTTTGTAAGCTCAAAGTATGTAAAGGTGACGGAAGCATATGCGGGCGGCGGGCAGCAGGACGCAGGCAGGGCGGAAAACGACGACGCCATAGGCAAGGGCAAAACCAACACCAATGTGAATATGCGGCAGGGTCCTTCCTCCAGCTCAAGAAAGCTTGCACGGCTGCCCAGGGGAACGGAGGTCACGGTATACGCCGATGAAAACGGCTGGTTCCTTGTGGAATACAGGGGCACACGGGGCTACATATACGCCAAGTACGTTACCGGCACAGCGCAGGATAAGGGCGCGGCAGTAGGCTCCGGGGAAAAAGATAAGGATGCGGCGAATGAGGACAGCGCTTCCGGCGTGGTTCTGCCCAGGGGCGAGACCAACTCCAAGGTGAATTTCCGGAGCGGCCCCAACACGAAGAACACCAAGGTTTACGAAACCCTTAAAAAGGGCGCCGAGGTGGAGATAATAGGCCGGACGGGAAGCTGGTATTACGTTGTATACGGCGGACAGGCGGGCTTTATCAGCTCCGATTATCTCAAGCCCACGAAGGCGGGTACTGTGGATATACAAAAGGTCAGCTCAGGTATAACGCCGCAGAAATGCGTGACGAATTCCGAGGTGAACATCAGGAGCGGCCCTTCCACCGGCAGCACAAAGCTGGGCAAGCTGGATAAGGGAGAAAGCGTGACGGTATATTATGTATCGGACGGATGGTGCTTTGCAAAATGCGGAAAACAGTACGGCTTCCTGTACGACAAGTATGTGAGCCTGGCAAATCAATAAGATAAGACAAAGAGAAAAAGGGCTTGCTGCCGCGATAAAAGCGCCAGAAAGCCCTTTTAGCATCAAAAAACGGCGGGGGCCGTCAGGATATGTGACCGCATATATCAAGAAGGTATTTGCGGAACATGACGATCTCGGGTGAGCCGGAGCGTTCGGCGGTGCAGATAAAGCTCAGGTAAACCAGCCCGGGAGGGCTGAGCGGCACTGCCGCCACGCCGTAATATGAAGCGAAAGAGCGGGGCCCTATGGCTACCCCCTTACCGCTGCGGATAAGGTTTATGACCGTATGCAAGCCGTCGGAACGGTATACGCGCCCCGGGGAGATGCCGTGCTCTTTGAAGGTTTCCTTCAGCGTTCTGTCCTCAATTGAGCCCTCCAGCCCGGTTATAATGGCGCTGCCCTGCAATTCCCCGGGGGAGATATACTCAAGCGTGCTTCTTGGATCCATAGGAGACAATAGGACGCACTGGCTTTCGCCTATAAGATTGCAGCAATCCAGAGGCGGCCAATCGTTCATAAGGCTGTGTGGCGGAAGCCTGTCCAGCGCAAGATCTATGGAGCCGTCCTTGAGTCCCGCAAGGTAGTCAAAGCCTGCCTCGGTTATGAAGGTCACCTCTAAATCGGGAAGCTTATCAAAAAAAGACGCTATATCCTGAAAAAGGCCGTTTGAATACACTCGCGACCCCATGGCGATACGGAGATGCTTTTTATGCCTGCTGCCCGCAAAGCCTATGCTGTGCTGAAACCGCTGCCAGCTGTCTACCGCTGGCTGTGCCGCATCGCAGAACTGCCTGCCCTTTTCCGTAAGGTAAAACCCATGGGAGGCCCGGGAAAAAAGCTCGTAGCCCAGCTCCTTTTCAAGCCGGGATATCTGCTGGGAAAGGGCGGACTGGGAGAGGTAGAGCCTGCTTGCCGCCTTGGATACGTTGTGGTATTTTGCAACCTCCAGGACATATATCAATTGAAGTATGTTCATTGAAAACCGTCTTTCCTTATAATGATAAGGTTTGCTAATATCACTATTATAAGGTCGCGCTTTACACAACGCAATACGCTGCAATAAAATATCAGTAAGCAGATAAAAAATACAAGTCAATTCAGCTACGGATCCATGTTTTTAATATGATGGGAGGCAGATAAATTTGGAAAAGCATCTACTTTACGGAAATGAGGCAATAGCAAGAGGCGCATATGAAGCGGGTGTAAAGGTATGCTCCGCATACCCGGGAACGCCCAGCACCGAGGTGTTTGAAAACCTGACCAAATATGGAGACGACCTGTATTGCGAATGGGCGCCAAACGAAAAGGTGGCTGTGGAGGTTGCATACGGCGCGAGCATCGCCGGAGTGCGCAGCCTTGCAGCCATGAAGCATGTAGGCGTAAACGTAGCGGCAGACCCCATCTTTACCGCGGCTTACAACGGAGTCAACGGGGGATTCGTAATAATTTCTGCGGACGACCCGAGCATGCATTCATCACAGAATGAACAGGACAACAGGAACTATGCAAAGGCCGCCAAAATTGCCATGGTGGAGCCGTCGGATTCTCAGGAGTGCCTTGATTTCATGCGCGCAGCATATGACATTTCCGAGCGCTTCGATATGCCCGTGCTGTTCAGGACTACCACCAGAATAGCCCATTCAAAGAGCCTTGTAGCCTTTGGCAAGAGGGAGGAGCATGAGGCAAAGGCATATACGCGCAATGCGCGCAAGTTCGTATCCACCCCAGCCAACGCATACGCCAACAGGGCAAAGCTGGAAGAAAACATGAAGAAGCTCGAGGAGTACGCATGCGACTGCCCGCTTAACGTAATAGAAATGAAGGGCGGCAGGATAGGCGTAATAACTGCCTCCGTAGCGTATCAATACGCTAAAGACGCTTTTCCGGAGGATACGTCTTTTCTTAAGCTGGGGCTCACCAATCCCCTTCCAATGGAGCTGATACGAAGCTTTGCGAAGAAGGTAGATAAGCTGTACGTCATAGAGGAGCTTGACGGCTTTATGGAGGATCAGATCAAGGCTGCGGGCATACAGTGTGTGGGCAAGGAGCTGATCGGCGATATGTACGAGCTTAACCCACAGATACTGAAGGAAAGGCTGTTCGGTGAAAAGGCCGCAGGCGTGGAGCTTGACGTGAAGCCTGTTCCGCGTCCGCCGGTGCTTTGCCCGGGATGCCCCCACCGCGGATTCTTCTATACTATATCCCGCCACAGGAATGCGGTAGTGGCCGGGGATATAGGCTGCTACACGCTTGGAGCGGCCGCGCCACTTTCCGCATTGGATAGCTGCGTGTGCATGGGCGGCGGCTTTACCGTGGCCATGGGCATGGCGAAGGCCTTCAGCCAGAGCGGAGTCAAGGATAAAAAGGTATTCGGTATAATGGGAGACTCCACCTTCTTCCATAGCGGAATGACGGGCGCGGCAGAAATAATCTACAACAAGGGCGAGGTTATTCCCGTGGTTCTGGATAACTCCATAACCGGCATGACAGGCCATCAGGAGAACCCGGGCAGCGGCTATACGCTGCAGGGGGATGTGGCGGAAAAGATAAAGATAGAGGATGTCCTTGCTTCCATAGGCTATGAAAAGGTCATTATAGTGGATCCGCAGGATCTTGGCGCTATGGAAAACGCGATAGAGGAAGCTATGGCTTCCGAGGTGCCGGCGGCCATCGTGACCCGCCGTCCCTGCGTGCTGATAAAGAGGATAAAGCATGATAAAGGATTGTGCGAGGTAGACGCCCAAAAGTGTGTGGGATGCAGGATGTGCATTAAGGTCGGCTGCCCCGCCGTTATGGTGCACGAGGGCAAGGCGCGTATCGACGCCGGACAGTGCATTGGCTGCACCGTGTGTGCTCAGGTATGCCCTAAGGGCGCCATTTCAAGAAGGGAGAAGTAAATTTCCATGGAGCAGAATAAAAGCGCGATACTGGTAGGCGTAGGCGGCCAGGGAACGATACTGACGGCGAAGGTTCTGGTAAATGGACTCATGCGCGCCGGCTATGACGTAAAGATGTCTGAGGTTCACGGAATGAGCCAGCGCGGCGGAAGCGTATCTACGCAGGTGCATTGGGGGAAAAAGGTTTATTCCCCGGTGATAGGCAAGGGAGCGGCGGATATAGTCGTAGCCTTTGAAAAGATGGAAGCTGTACGCTATGCCGACTATCTCAAGCAGGACGGAATAGCCGTAATAAACGATTTTGAGATAGAATCCTCCACCACGGCGGCGGGTATGTGCGAATACCCCAGCGGCTGCATAGAAGCCATGAGGAGCAGATTTGAATGCTATACGCTCAACGCTGCAAAGATAGCGGAGGATATCGGCAATCCCAAATGCATGAATATAGTTCTGTTCGGAAGCATGGTCAAGGTGCTGGGTATGGACGGCATAGACTGGGAAGCGGTAATAGCGGATACTGTACCCGAAAAATTCAGGGATATAAACATCAGGGCCTATCGCGCCGGATACGGGGCCGTATAGCTAGGGCAGAAGGGATGCTTATGAAGGTTCTTGTGATAAATCCCGGGGCAACGTCAACAAAAATATCCGCATTTGACGAAGAAAAGGAAGTTATGCGCGTCAGCATAAGCCACAGCGCGCAGGAGCTTTCAAAATTCGCTCATATATCCGAACAGATGCCCTATCGCAAAAAGCTGATACTGGATGCGTTGAAGGAAAACGGCATGAAGGTGTCCGATTTTGACGCCGTATGCGGAAGAGGCGGCCTGCTGCGCCATATCCCGTCCGGCACATACGCCGTGAACGACAGGGTCATACATGACATACTTCATCCCGGCTATGGCGAGCACGCGGCAAACCTGGGCGCGTATATCGCAGAGGAGCTTGCGAAGCCTGCGGGGATACCGGCATATTTTGTAGATCCGGTCTGCGTTGATGAGATGCAGGATGTTGCGCGCATATCCGGAATGAAGGGCATGGAGCGGCAGAGCTTTTTCCATGCGCTAAATCACAAGTCGGTGGCGCGCAGGGCTGCGCAGAAAATGGGCAGGCCGTATGAGGAGCTGAACCTCATCGTCGCGCATCTGGGCGGCGGGGTATCGGTGGCGGCCCACGAAAAGGGCAGGGTAGTGGACGTATACAACGTCAAGGACGACGGAAGCATGGGGCTGGACAGGGGCGGCGCGCTGCCTGTGAACGCCGTGGTGGAGCTGTGCTATTCCGGCCGGGACAAGGCGGAGGTGAAGCGCATGCTCGGTTCTGAGGCGGGGGGGTATTCCTATCTCGGAACAAAGGATTTCCGCGAGGTGGAAAAAAGAATGAATGGCGGCGAAAAGGAAGCGGCGCTGATATTCCGTGCCCTTGCGTATCAGCTTGCCAAGGATATAGGCTCCATGGCGGCCGTATTGCGCTTCGAGGTGGACGCCATAGTATATACGGGCGGAATGGCATACAGCGAGAGCTTGTGCAAAGAGATAACCTCATACGTTTCAAAGGTGGCGCCGGTTATCTGCCTGCCGGGCGAGGAGGAAATGAGAAGCCTTGCCGAGGGGGCGCTGAGGGTACTTCACGGCGGGAAATGTCTTGAATATTGATGGGAGATGTGAAGATGATCACCATAGAAAGCCTTATAAGAACGGCGTCGGGCAGGGCCTCCGGAGTGATAGCGGTAGCCGCTGCGCACGATGAGGAGGTACTGAAGGCGGTTTGCGAGGCAAAACAGAGGAATATCGCAAACGCCATACTGGTAGGGGACGTAATGCGGATAAAGGGCATACTGGCAGAGCTTGGGGAGGAGAAAAGCGAGTTTGAGCTTATTCCCGCCGTAAGCGATGCGGATTGCGCCGCGAAGGCCGTCAGCGCGGTGCGCAGCGGCCGGGCAAATCTTCTCATGAAGGGAATACTGAATACCGCCGATCTTATGCGCGCCGTGCTGGATAAGGAGAACGGCATACGTACCGAGAGGCTTATAAGCCATGTGATGCTTTATCAGCCTGAAGGATACAGGCTCATGGCAGTTACTGACGGAGGAATGAACCCCTTCCCCGATCTTGCGAAGAAAATCGAAATACTGGAAAACGCCGCCATGACCATGCGGCGCATAGGCTTTGAAAAGCTGTATGCGGCCTGCATATGCGGCGCCGAGACGGTGAACCCGAAGATACAGTCTATGGTGGACGCGCAGGAGCTCGCCGGAATGTCAGAGCGCTGGAGCAAGTACGGTATGCAGGTCTACGGCCCGGTAGGGCTGGATCTCGCGGTGAGCCGGGAGGCCTGCGCGCATAAAAAATACAATGCCCCCGGGGCGGGCATGGCGGATATATTGCTTGTCCCGAATTATGAGGTGGGCAACGCCATGGGAAAGGCCATGTCGCTGTTTGGCGGCGCAAAGAGCGCGGGAATAATCGTCGGCGCGAAGGTGCCCATAGTACTGGTATCCAGATCTGATAATTCGGATACAAAGCTGGCGTCTATCGCCTTTGGGGCGGTTGCGGCGCAGGGTCAATAAAAAAGACGAGGGAGGATAATATGATATCGGAAAAAATGTACGCACTGGGATCAAAACAGTCCTGCATACGGGAAATATTTGAGTTCGGGCTGAAACGCAAGCAGCAGGCCGGTGAGGAAAACGTATTTGATTATTCTCTCGGAAATCCCTCCATACCTGCGCACAGGCAGGTGGATGACGTCATAACCGGCCTTATGCAAGCCGGAAACAGCCTGATGCTTCATGGCTATACGCCGGCCGGAGGAGATAAGCGGGCCAGAGAAGCCATAGCGGAGGACCTGAGCGAGCGGTACGGCATGAAGATAAGCGCAAATAACCTGCTGCTGACCTGCGGCGCGGCAGCGGCCGTTATAGCGTCCCTGAAGGCGCTCGCCGTAAAGGACAGCGAGGTAATAGTGATCGCGCCCTATTTTCCTGAGTACACGATGTATGCGGAAAGCAGCGGAATGAAGCTCGTGACGGTGCCGGCGGATACCAGTGCGTTCCAAATACGATTTGACGAGCTGGAAAAACGTATAAATTCTCATACCCAGGCTGTGATAGTAAATTCCCCCAATAACCCATCCGGCGCGGTATACAGCAGGGAGACCCTATGCAAGCTGGGGAAGCTGCTGGAGCGAAAGAGCGCTGAATACGGGCACGCCATATATATAATCGCGGATGAACCTTACCGTGAACTGGTATACGACGGAGCCGAGGTGGTTTTTATACCCAAGCTGTATGCCAATACCATAGTGTGCTACTCATATTCCAAGTCGATGTCGCTTCCGGGAGAGCGTATAGGATATGCCTGCGTGACGGATAAAGCGGAGAAAAGCCATGAGCTTCTGCTTGCCATATCCGGCGCCGCCAGGAGCATGGGCCATGTATGCGCTCCCTCCACAATGCAGCAAATGCTGGTGCACTGTGCCAGGCTGCGTCCCGATGTAGAGGCTTACGACAGGAACAGAAGAACGCTTTATGACGCATTGGCGGAATACGGATACAAATGCGTTATGCCCAAGGGGGCATTTTACCTGTTTGTTGAAGCGCCCGGCGGGAACGCGAAGGAATTTGCCGCCCGGGCAATGAAGAAGGATCTCCTTGTGGTGCCGGGAGATGAATTTGGCTGTCCCGGCCACTTCCGCCTCAGCACATGCGTTTCACATGATATGATAAAGCGCAGCCTGCCCGTTTTCCGCGAGCTTGCCGAAGAAGCGCAGGGGTAGCGCCGCCGCACACAAAGAGAACAACGGTAAGTATAACGTAATCTTCGCCTATCCGGGATCATAATTGCGCCGTGCGTCCATAAGGATCGCTTCGGCGCTTTTTTTATGCGTTGATCCTGTGCGGCTGCCGCGCGTTGAGTTTATGAATATAAGCTTGAAAATACGATTTTATGCATTGACAAAGAATTTAATCGCGATTATCATATATAACGTCAACTCAAATGATGAGAATTACTAATGCAAACAATTAGTAATCGTACTGGAAAGAAGGCGCGTGAAATGAACGAGACAAAGAAGGTATCCGCTGTTGACTTTTTCTGCATAGGCTTTGGCGCCATAGTCGGCGTGGGCTGGGCCGTATCCATAAACAGCTGGATGGCGGGAAGCGGCGGCCCTCTGCCTGCGGCGGCAGGTTACATACTGGCTCTGGTTTTGATGATACCGGTAGCGCTCTGCTATTGCGAGCTTTGCGCAATGCTGCCCGTAACGGGCGGCGGAATGGCGTATGCTTTCCGCGCCTTTGGAGATAAGACCGCCTTCATATCCGGCTGGGCGGCTTTCGGCGCATTCATAACCATAATACCCTGGGAAGCCATATATGTAGTCGATATTCTCAGCATATTGTTCCCGGTGCTCAAGTATGGCGAGCCATTATATACGCTTGCCGGGGCGGATATATACATAGGCCATATAATAGTTGGCACGCTGATTTCCGCAATACTGTACTGCATAAACCGCAAGGGCGTCTCCGCCTCCGCTATGCTCCAGAGGGTGCTGTGCTTTGTTCTTGTGGGCAGCGGCGTACTGGCGATGATATTTGCCATGGGCAAGTTCAGCTTTGCCAACTTAAGCCCGGTTTACGAAAACGTTGGCAAAGGATCACACAGCAACTTTCTGGGCGGTATGCTGTCAATACTTGCATCGGTACCGTTCTTTATAGCGGGATTTGAGACAATACCGCAGGGGATCGAAAGCGCCGGCGGCAGCATAAAGTCGGTCGGCAAAACAGTTGTGCTGACAGTTGTAACCTCCTGCCTGTTTTACGCGCTGCTTCTTTTTACCCTGGGCGGAGCGCTGCCGTGGCGGCAGTTTATCGGGTTTGACAGTCCTGCGGCCGCATTGCTGTTCCGGAATATTTACCCCGGTCCTCTGGGCAAGGCCCTGTATCTGCTGATACTCATAGGCTCCATATGCGGCCTGCTTACCACATGGAACGGCTTCATGATGGCTTCCTCCCAGATACTCATGGCGATGGCTCGTGTCAGTATTGTGCCCGATGTACTTGCAAAGCAGCACCCGGTCTATAAGACCCCGATAAATGCGCTGAAGGTAACGCTTATCGCCTCCCTCGCCGGGCCGTTCCTCGGCAGCGGGCTTATAGGCGACCTTACCACCTTCTCCGCAGCGGGATACGTCGTCAGCTGGATGCTGACAGCCTTCTGCCTCATAAAGCTTCGCCGCAGCGAGCCCGGCCTCAAGCGCCCTTATACGATACCTGGCGGGGCAGGGACAGCCTGGTTTGCGGGTATAAGCATGGCGATACTTCTGGTTCTGCTGCTGATCCCGGGACAGCCGGTATGGATCGGAAAGCTGGCAACGGTGCTGTTCCTCTGCTGGATGGCCATAGGCGGAGTGCTGTATGTGCTTGACAGCCGCCAGCGCGCACGCTATTCAAAGCTCAAGAGGGCGTCAATACTGTTTGCCGGCATGAGCGTAGCCAACGGTATGCCATTGCCGGAAACTATGGAGATATACGACGAGAGCTATCAGATACTCTCATTTATAGTTCCGGATGAGTTCGAGGGCAGATCGCTTATGGATAT
>CALCEX010000074.1 GCA_937900325.1 uncultured Clostridia bacterium
TATCCTGCATATCGCGGGCGGGGTGATCCAGCGGCAAATTCAGCTTTGTGAAGTTATAATCGTCATACTCTACCTCGGGACCTTCATATGTGGTAAAGCCCATGCCCACCAGAGCGTCCCGTATGGCGCGGTATGTCTGGGTCATGGGGTGCAGATGGCCCTCGGGCTGGGCTATTTTCCCGGGCTCGGTAACGTCTATTGCCTCCCGCTCAAAGCGCAGCTCCTGCATCCTTGCGGCGATCTCCGCCTTGCGCTCGCTGAGCTCCTTTTCAAGCTCCTTCTTCACGGCGTTTACAGACTGGCCAACCGAGGCGCGCTCATCCTTGCTGAGCTTGCCCATGGATTTGAGTATCTCCGTAAGGGAGCCGCTCTTGCCGAAAACCGAAACGCTGAGGGATTCGATTTCGGATTCGTCCCTTGCGGCCTTAAGGCGTTCAAGGGTCTCCTGCCTGATCTTTTGAAGCTTCTCGTTCATTTTTCGCTTTCCTCCAAAAAATATCGCGCCTTGTCCAAAGGGACGAAGGCGCGTTCGTGGTACCACCCTAATTTACCTCGCCATCACGAGGCCTTTAAAGCTGTATCGGGCACACCCGGCCCCGACTACGCACCCTTTCGGGCTTCACCGGAGCGGCTCCGGAGCGAACTCATGCAACGCGCCCCTGCAGGCCCCTCGCAGCTGACGGGGCCTTCTCTGAGGCGGAAAGCGCCTTGCTTTTCTCCTTCAACGCCGTTTTATTTACCGAGATATTTTACCACATCCGTTTTCATACTTCAAGCCGTGTATTAAAGCTGTTTTACAAGTTTCTCCATGCGGTCCGCAAGGCTGTCTATGTCGTTCTCAACGCCCTTTGCCTTATCGGGCTCCGCAGAGAGCAGCTCTGTGGCCGCAAATATCAGGCGCTTGAGCGATGCGCGTATATCGGCCGTCTGCTGTCTGATCTGCCTGGCCGCTTCTGTGATTTTCTTCGTAGCGGTGGCATATACCTCGCCGGTATCCAGATCGAATTCCTCGAACATTTCCGGCACTTCGACGCTGTATCCCCTTTCCTGGAGCTTGCCCTTCAGCGCGTTTATGGCCTTGTCTTCACCATGTACAAGGAATATCTTCCTTGGGGTCTCCGGTATCTCGGATACCCATTCCAGCAGCTCGCTTTGATCCGCATGGCCCGAGAACCCGTCTATCTGCCTTATCGCTGCATTTACTATTACCTGCACGCCAAGTATCTTTACCTTTTTTGCGCCGTCGATTATTATCCTGCCCAGCGTGCCTGCCGCCTGATAACCCACGAACACCACAGTCGCATTTGCCTTGTACAGATTATTTTTAAGATGATGCCGTATGCGGCCCGCCTCGCACATGCCGGACGCGGATATTATTATGTTGCAGCCCTTGAGATCGTTTATCTCCATGCTCTGCTCTACCGTCTCGGCGATGTGCAGTGTGCCGAACTCGAACAGGTCTCCGCTTCTGGATAGCGCTTTGGTCTC
>CALCEX010000075.1 GCA_937900325.1 uncultured Clostridia bacterium
TGCTTGCGGCGGCGATGACCGTTATAATGGCTGCCTGCGCCTTTGCAGGCTGCAGCGCAGTTGTGCAGGATCCCGTAGTTGCAAAGGTAGGCGACGTTGAGATACTGTATTCCACATTTTACAATGCATTCAGCACTTATGCCCAGTATGGCATCATAGATACCAGCAACTCCGAAACTGCAAAGGACGGCCGCCAGATGATAATGGATATGCTGGTGGATTCCGTAGTACCCGTGGCAGAGGCGCATAAGCTCGGCATGGAGCTGACCGATGAAGAAATGAACGAGGCCAAGGAGAACGCACTCACAGCCGCTGACAGCTATCTCAGCCAGTATGAGGACAGCGAAATAGAGGATGAGACGGAGCGCCGCGAGAACGCAATAAAGGCATTTGACGAGGCATACAAGGCCAACGGCTACTCCTTTGCGGCGATACTCGCAGATATGGAGCAGCAGTATATTGACGAGGCCCTGGGCCAGAAGCTGCTCAACGAACATTACGCTACCATAGCAGAGCCTACCGATGAGGAAATACAGGCTCGCTACGACAAAGAGCTTGAAGCCGACAAGGAGGCTTATGAAAAGGATCCCTCCCAGTACAATACCGATGAGAACTACTATTCCTACTATGGCGAGCTCAAGCCGCTGGTAGCCCCCGCAGGATTGTACTATGTAAAGCATATACTCATAAAGAACACCGAGAATGCTGATGAGGACAAGAAGGACAGGGACTATAAGGCTCTTGCGCAGGAAGTTCTGGACAAGGTAAACGCCGGCGAGGACTTCGACACCCTTATAGAGGAATACAACGAGGATCCCGGTATGGACAGCAAGCCTGACGGCTATATCGTAGGCGAGAACTTCGAGAACGTGTATGACGAGGCATTCCAGAAGGCGGCGGCCGCCCTGAAGAAGGAAGGGGACGTTTCCGGTTTGGTAGAGGGTACCTACGGCATACATATAATCAAGCGCTATAAGGATGTAAGCACTGACGTGGTCCCTCTTGAGGACGTCAAGGATGATATAAAGAACCTTATCATGAGCGACAAGAAGGACGAGATGTACGATCAGCTCATGGAAGAGTGGAAGTCCGATCTGGAGGTTGTTACCTACGACAAGAGGGTGCAGTACGTCGGCGTGAACCAGTAATAAAAAGCAGAATAAAAGGTAAAGCAAAAGAGCGGCGGAATGCCGCTCTTTTGACGTTTTTATCTTACCTTGAAGCCGAAGTCGGCGCCGTAGCCCGTGCCGTTGAAGTCCGGGCAGTAATAGAAGATGTAATACTCTCCAGGCCCGTCTACCGTTATCTTGTCTCCCGTTATGGTCTCGCCCTCCTGCCCCTTGGGAACGGAGTATTCCCAATGCTGGGCGGTGTGAACCTTTGCCTTGCATTCCTTTGAGTATACCGGCGCCAAGACCTTTATATCCAGCGTGAGCGGGAATTCCGTAACGCCGCTTACGCTCTTGGGCAAAAACTCCGCGCCAGGATAGTCGAACATCGAATGTCCGTCCAGCCTTGCGTCGTTCGGGCGGGTGATGAGCTCGCAGGTGCAGGGTATCTCCGCGTCAGAAGACGCAGTCTCCACCGCAGTCTCCACCGCAGGCGGCGCTTCGCTGCGCGTCTGCGCTTCCTCCTCCGGGTGCACCCCCCTGCCAGCGGCAAGGCCGGAGCAAAAGCCGAGCAGCAGCGCAAGAATGGCCGGTGCAGCACGGGGGATAAAGGGTTTTTTCTTTTTCGCACCCAAGTCTTTCAGCAGCTCATCCGCAGAGGAATACCTGTCCCTTGCGCTGAATTCGAGGCATTTTTTTATTATCCGCCCCATTGGGCAGCTTATCTCGGCCCCCACGGCGTATGGCTTTCCCTCCGCCGCCTCGTAGAGCGTTGCGCCCAGGGAGTATATGTCGCTCTCCGGCCCGGTCTGACCGAAGCCGTACTGCTCCGGCGCGGCGTAGCCGTTGGTGCCGAGGGTAACGGTATCCGAGGTAGCCTCCGGCTTAAAGAGACGGGAAGCGTCGAAATCTATCAGCACATACCCGCCGCCATCGGCGCATATTATGTTTTCAGGCTTTATGTCCCTGTGTATTATGGGCGGGCGGCTGCTGTGCAGCAGAGAAAGGGCGGAGCATATATCTATGGCGAGCCGCCTGAGCTCATCCTCGCCAAGCCTTCCGTTATCCAGCGCCCTTCGCAGCGTAACGCCGTCGATATACCCCTCGGTCACCACCGCCCCCTCATCGTCCTTCCTTACGGATATCACCTTGGGCAGCCTCGGGCTGTTCAGACCCATGAGGGCGGAGTACAGCGGCACGGCGGAGCTGCTTATCCTGCGCTGGGTAGCGCATACCCTTCCGTCAGCTCCGTATACGAACGTGATCGGGCTTTTTGCGGCAAAATCGTCTTTAAGCGTCACAGGGTATCCTC
>CALCEX010000076.1 GCA_937900325.1 uncultured Clostridia bacterium
GCCCGCAGGTTATATTCCTCAGCCGCCCTGCTCACCGCCTCCAGGCCGTGCTCCTCATGCAGGAACATTATCACGCAGTCCCTGTACGGGAAAGGATCGGAAGCGTGAAAGTCGTGGCGCAGCCTGTCCCTGAGCATATCGATCTTAAGCCCGTCCAGCTGCTCCATGGGTTTCATCAGCACGAACCTCTCCGGGCGGAAATTGCCAAGAAAGGTTGCGTTGGCCTGCAGATCAAAAAATGCCTCGCTCTGGAACCTGCCTTCTATGAGGCTGGACAATACCTCTTCAGCCGTGGCGGTAATACCGCCCCTGTGCCTCTCGAAGTAGAGCTGCTTTGCCAGGAATGAGTTTATAAGCGCAAAGTCTTCGTCGCTTCCTGAGGACAGTGCGTTTTCCGGCACTATGCACAGCGTATAGCCCATACGCAGCTCCCCGCAGTTCAGTTGGGATATTCTGTAATGGTATCCCGCAGGCGAACGCAGCAGCTCGCCCGATGCCGCTGGAGCGCTGATGAGGGCGCTCTCATCGTATGAAAGCTCACCGTGGCGTATTATAACGCCGCCGTATGAGTCGATTATGCTGTCAGCCCTATGGTATGCCGCCACGTGGAAGCTGTCGTCAATTACCAGCAAAGGACAGCCAAGGGCCCTTCCCGCAGCGTTTGTCAATTCTTTTAAGCTGTTTGCCTCAAGGAATGTCTTCAATATCTCATTCGTCACAGAATGTCTCCTTTTGTTCTCCCGGCACAGTTTGATCTGATTGAATTATATCACCGGAACATTGTTCAAACAAGACCCCGGAGTATAATAGAGTCATCAAAAGGAACGAAACCAAGGGGCTGAGGCCCCAAGGGTATGTTCCCGAAAAAGAAAAATGGATCGGGTCGTTTTCCGGTTCGATGAATCAGGATTCACCGAACCGGGAACAATACCGAAAGCCAATATTGAATCGGAGGTATTTATTATGTTTGAACTTAGACCTTACACCCGCAAGAATAACAGCGTATATTACAATCCCTTCCAGACCATGGATGAGTTCGAGAAGAACTTCTTCAATCCTTCTTTCTTTGAGACCGCGCTTGACCAGTTCAAGACGGATATCAAGGATGAGGGCGACAGCTACACCCTTGAAGCGGATCTGCCCGGCTTCGATAAGAAGGATATCCACCTCGACTTGAACAACGATGTGTTGACCATCAGTGCCGAACGTCATTCCGAGCATGAGGATAAGGAAAAGAAGGGCAAGTTCGTAAGATGTGAGCGCTCTTACGGCACCTACACCCGGCAGTTTGACGTATCCAACATCAATACCGAGGGCATTAAGGCCAAGTACGAAAATGGCGTGCTGACGCTGAATATGCCCAAGAAGAGCGCGCAGCTGCCTACCGCGAAGCGCGTTGAAATAGAATAAAGGGTGAATAGCTTAAAGCCCCGAAGCGGAAGCTTCGGGGCTTTTTCGTGTGTCTATTTTACTTTGCGCGTCTCTTTCGGTCTGCCGCCCTCTGGCAGGCCTTGACCAGCTCTACGATGGGTATCACCAGCACAGCCAGGCCGAGAGCTATGCCATACTCATTCCAACCCACAGGTGTAAAGTTGAACATATCCGCTATGGCCGGTATCTCAAGGACTGCCGTGGTTATCACCAGCGCGCCTATCATGGCGGCCCAAAGCACCTTATTATGACCGGGCAGCTTGAATACGCTCTGCCGCTGAGAACGCATATTGAAGCTGTGGAATATCTCGCACATATTCATAGTCAGAAACGCCATGGTCATGCCGTGGGGGGAGACGCCTACCGGCATTTCAAAGTGCCCCACCTCCATGCTGTGGCCAATTATGTAGGAAGTAAGCGTCAGCACGGTCACCAGCAGTCCCTGATAGACGATATCCGCGCCCAATCCGCCCGAGAATATGGTATCGCGGCTATCTCTGGGCGGGCGCTGCATAGTATAGGGCTCGGCAGGCTCAAGGCCTAAGGCCAGCGCCGGGAAGCAGTCTGTTATCAGGTTGATAAAGAGCAGATGCACGGGGCTAAGCAGGGTAAAGCCAAGTATTGTTGCAAAAAACACGCCCAGGACCTCGCTCATGTTGCTGGCAAGAAGGAACTGTATGGTCTTGCGTATATTATCGTATATCCTTCTGCCCTCGTCCACAGCCGAAACTATGGTGGCGAAGTTATCGTCTGAAAGCACCATATCCGCCACGTTTTTGGTAACATCGGTGCCGGTGATTCCCATACCTACGCCTATGTCTGCGGACTTGATGCTGGGGGCGTCGTTTACTCCGTCGCCTGTCATGGCGGTTATGGCGCCTTTGCGCTTCCATGCGGAAACTATGCGTACCTTGTGCTCAGGCTGCACGCGGGCGTATACCCCGCACTTGTCTACCAGCTTATCCAGCTCTTCATCGCTGAGCCCATTAAGCTCCCTGCCCTCTATGGCCTGCGAGGCGTCGTCGATTATGCCCAGCTCCTTGGCTATCGCCACAGCGGTATCCTTATGGTCGCCGGTTATCATTACGGGGCGTATGCCCGCTGCCTTGCATTCCTCCACAGCGGCCCTGACCTCCGGGCGAACGGGGTCTATCATGCCCACCAGGCCTATGAAGCAAAGCTCCTGCTCAAGATTTGAGGGTTCTGTATTTTCCGGCATCCTGTGCCACAGCCTCTCCGCGGCGGCTAATACGCGCAGAGCCTTCGCTGCCATGTCATGATTGCTCTGGAGTATCTCCGCACGCTTTGCCTCTGTCATGGGCAGCGGTTTGCCGTTTTCCATATAATATGCGCAGCGGGCAAGCACCTCATCCGGCGCGCCCTTGGTGTACTGCACTATTTCCCCATCCTTATCGTGCAGGGTGGACATCATCTTTCTGGAGGAATCAAACGGGGCCTCGCCTATGCGGGGCTGCTTCTCCTCCAGCTCGTATTTCTTCAAGCCGTTAGCCGCGCCAAAGTTAACCAGCGCAGCCTCCGTAGGTTCTCCCTGGGCGCCATCATCGGTAAGGTTCGCATCATTGCACAGCGTCATCGCCGCGGCAAGAAGCTCTGTCGGGCCGATATGCTCCACTACCGTCATTTTATTTTGTGTGAGCGTACCTGTCTTATCCGAGCATATCACCTGAGTGCAGCCCAGCGTTTCCACGGCGGTAAGCCGGCGTATGACGGCGTGGCGCTTGCTCATGTTTGTAACGCCTATGGAAAGCACGACGGTAACTACCGTAGCAAGTCCCTCCGGAATAGCCGCGACGGCAAGGGACACCGCCACCATGAAGTTATCCAGCACGGACTGGGCGGTGAACTGCCCCTCCATGATCAGATCGAATACAAATATGAAAAGGCATAT
>CALCEX010000077.1 GCA_937900325.1 uncultured Clostridia bacterium
ACGCAGTTGAAACGGCAAAGCACTTCGGCATTGGAGCAGACCGGGCGGTCAACTATCACTCCGATCATACGGGAACGCAGCTCAACTATGAGGTTTTGACCGAAGCGGTCTCCACTGTCCGTTGCAGCACGCCGCTTGGTTCGGATTGGAAAAAGCGCATCGATGAGGATTTCAAGACAAGGAAATAATTTTTTTCAAGCAGATCCCTGTTTTTTCTAAGATCGCAGAGTAAATAGACTTCATTCGCACCCCGCGCCTTTCCGCCCTCCGCTTTATACCTATGCTTGTCAATAAGGTCGGGGAGCAGGGCCAGAACCTCAAAAAATATTCTGGCGGACAGGCAAAAAAAGACCGCGCAGCCGGCCTTGCAGCCGGTTGTGTGGTCTTTGCATCAGACGCCGCATGAGGACATCGCTCAAAAATGATCCTTGTTTCCGGTAATCCCTAAGCTAACGCTCCCAAACGCCTTTTATTTTATATTCCGCATTATTCGCTTTTGCTTCCGTTCTTTGCCCTGTCTATACGGCCATAAATGCGCGCCGCATCATATATCCTGTCCGCAAGGCTGCCCGTCAGCTCATCGTTCAGAAGCCTCCATTTCCAGTTTTCGCCGAGAGTACTGGGCTTATTCATGCGGCAGCCCGCGCCGAGCTCCAGGTAGTCCTGTATCTGCGCTACAAAAAGCCGCGCAACTGAACCCATTCCGCCCCTTATCATGCCCCAGTTGAAGCCTTCCTCTTTGTTCAGGCCGAGATACTTTTCACAGTAGGCTATATCCGCAGGGTCGGCCTCCTCGCGCCATAGGGCTATGGGGCTGTTATCGTGGGTCCCCGTATAGCAGGTACAATCCTCGGTGTAGGCGTGAGGAAGGTATCCGCTGGAATCGCGGGAATCGAAGGCGAATTCCAGCACCTTCATGCCGGGAAAACCAGACTCCTTCAAAAGCTTCTCCACATCCGGCGTCGTATAGCCCAGATCCTCCGCTATGAACTCAAGGCTGTGGAACCATCCCTTCAGGGCATTTACCAACGCTATGCCGGGGCCGGTGCGCCATTTGCCGTTTTTCGCAGTCGTCTCGCCATAAGGCACAGCCCAATAGCTTGCAAGGCCTCTGAAATGGTCTATGCGGATAACGTCATACATCTTGCCCGCGCCGTCTATACGGCGTATCCACCATCCGAAGCCGTCCGCCTTCATTTTGTCCCAATCGTACAGCGGATTGCCCCAGAGCTGGCCTTCGGCGCTGAAGTCGTCCGGCGGTACCCCGGATACTTCTACCGGCAGATTCTTCTCGTCCAGCTGGAAGAACTCCGGCTCTGCCCACACATCCGCGGAATCCATTGCAACATATATGGGTATGTCGCCTATTATCCCTATGCCGAGATCATTTATGTAGGCCTTCAGCTTTGTCCACTGCTCAAAGAACAGATACTGGATATAAGTGAAAAGCTCCATATCTTCCCGGAGCAGCTCGCGGTATTTCGCCATTGCAGAGGGCCTTCTCAGGCGTATATCCTCATCCTCCCACTCCGTCCATGACTTCATGCCGAAATGGCGCTTGAGCGCCATGAACAGTGCATAATCCGCCAGCCACCGGCTGTTCCGTTCGATAAAGGCGTTTACCTTTTGCTTATCCCTCTCCCAGCCGCGTTCTTTTGCCTTTGAAAGCACGTCAAAGCGGCTGTCGTATATACGGCCGTAGTCCACATACCGCGGTTCTGCGCCCCAGTTTATGCCGGTTATCTCATCCTTTTCGAGCAGCCCGTCCTCTACGAGCATATCAAGATCGATGAAATAAGGATTGCCCGCGAAGGTAGAAAAGCTCTGGTAAGGTGAGTCGCCATAGCTGGTGGGGCCTATCGGCAGTATCTGCCAGTAGCGCTGCCCTGCACGGTAAAGAAAATCTGCGAATTCGTATGCCGCCTTGCCCATGGTCCCTATGCCATAGGGCGAAGGCAGCGAGAATATTGGCATCAATATGCCGCTGCTGCGTTTCATTTTAATTATCCTTTTAGCGATCCAGTTTATTTTATCCCTTTACAGCGCCTGCCGCAACGCCCTTTATTATGTATTTCTGGCAGGTCAGGTAGAACACTATTACGGGCACTATGCTCAGCATTATAAGGGCCATGGTTGCTCCGAGATCCACAGTGCCGTAGCTGCCCTTGAGGTACTGTATATGTATCGGGATGGTCCGGTATTTATTTATATCCAGAACGAGATATGGCAGGAGGTAATCGTTCCATACCCACATTATCTCCAGCACGCCCACGGAAATCATCGTAGGCTTGAGCATCGGGAACACCACCCTGCAGCCGTCTATTGCCGCCGCTTCTTCTATTTCCAGCGGAAGCGCCTTTACAAATCCCGTAAACATAAACACCGCAAGGCCCGCGCCGAAGCCCAGGTACACTATGGGTATCGTCCAGGGGGTGTTCAGCTTCAGCGTATCCGCCGTTTTCGCCAGCGTAAACATCACCATCTGGAAGGGCACGACCATGGAGAATACGCATAGATAATACACTATCTTGCTAAACAAGCTGCCCACCCGCGCGATATACCATGCTGCCATAGATGTGCATATGAGTATCAGCGCAGAGGACACAACCGTAATAAACAGGCTGTACAGAACGGATTTTATGAATGGATAGTTGCCAAAGGTCATGCCGGTCTTATAGTTATCCAGCCCTACGAAGGATTTGGCGTTTGGCAGGGCAAAGGTCTCCATATTCACATATGAATTGGACTTCAGTGAGTTTATGAGCACCAGCATTATGGGCAGTACGTAAAATACCGCTATCACCGCGAATGTAAAGGTAAGTATGCGTTTGCTCCGCTGCTCCTGAGAGAGGGTCTCAATATGCTTTGACATTACTGCTGCACCTCCTTGGAACGGGTGGATTTAAGCTGTATAAGGCCGATCGCCGCAACCAGTATGAAGAATAGTACCGCCTTGGCCTGGCCCACTCCTCTGGAATTGACGTTAGTGCTGTAGAAGGAATTGACTATGTTCAGCGCAAGCATTTCGGTGGTCTTTACCGTCAGCCCGCCCGCCTGCATTATGAAGGGGCGTCCCCCCGTAAGCGCGAGGTTCTGGTCAAAGAGCTTAAAGGAGTTGGTCAGCGTAAGGAAGGTGCAGATAGTGATCGATGGCATAACGTTGGGTATGGTGATCCGCCACAGCGTCTGCCACTTTGTCGCGCCGTCTATTTTTGCAGCTTCTATCATATCCTCCGGCACAGACTGCAATCCGGCTATGTATATTATCATCATATAGCCTATCTGCTGCCAGCACATGAGGATGATAAGCCCCCAGAAGCCATACTTCGTCTCCAGCAGTATGGAGGTACCGTAATGGGTGAGTATGCCGTCGAATATCATGCTCCATATATAGCCCAGCACTATGCCGCCTATCAGGTTGGGCATGAAGAACACCGTGCGGAACAGGTTGGAGCCCTTTATGCCCTGCGTAAGCACATAAGCTACCGCGAAGGCAAGTATGTTGATTATTATGAGAGATACCAATGCGAATATGGCCGTATACCAGAAGGCATGCATGAACGACGGATCCGCAAGCGCCTTTGCATAGTTGGTCAGCCCTACCCACGTCCACTTGCTTGTCGTCTTGAATTTGCAGAAGGATAGGAACAGTCCCTTACAGAAGGGGTAAAGAAAGCCCACGCAGAACGCGGCGAAGGTGGGCAACAGGAAAAGCCAGAAGTAGCGCTGTATCGGCCTGCGGATAAGTATGGAATTCAGCGCCGCATCGTCCCGTTTGCGTTTCCAGAATCGCATAATGATTTCTCCTCTCGCTAATATAACCTGCTATTTATGTACAGGGGCCCTGCCCCGTCGTTTTTTTCGGGGCAAGGCCTCCGCACATCCCCCGTCCGCAGGGGAACGTTTAAGCGGAAAGCTTCAAAATGGAGCGAGCGGAAGCCGCTCGCTCCATGATGTTTTACATAGTGGAATTGCTGTCAGTTATTCAGCATGCTCGGCAGCGTACTGAGCGGCCCAGCCGTCTACGAAAGCGGTCTTTACATCGTCCCAGCTGCCGCCTGCAACGTACTTGGACAGAGCGTCAACTACGCCTGCGCGCCAATCCTCAACAGCGGGAGTGTAGTTGAATGCCCAGGTCACTACATAGTTACCCTTTGCGATGTAGTCGTTTGCCTGTGCAAAGAATACATTCTCGGGAGTCTTGGCAGACTTGAAGGGGCAGGGACCGAACTGCTCAGCCATCATGGTGGTGCCCTCCTCGGAGGTTACTACCCACTTCATGAAGTCCAGAGTAGCCTGGATGTTCTCTTCGGAGGCTTCCTTGTTTACGGACCAGCAGTTCTCGGTGCCGCAGCAGAGACCAGCCTTCTCTTCGCCTTCAACGCCGCAGTAGATGGGGATCATGGCCAGATCCTCGGGCTTGAGGCCAGCTTCTACGAGGCCGGCGTACTCCCAGGTGCCGTTCTGATAGAATACAGCCTTGCCTTCCTTGAACTCACCGCTGGACATATCGCCGGTAGCGGTTATGATATCAGCGCCGGTGGTAGCGGTATCGGTGGTGTAGAGATCCCAGATGGCCTTGTAGTTATCCAGATACTTGCCGGTAATGGTAGCGGGCTGGGAGGTTACGTTGTCATCACGGAACTCATAGAACAGAGGCATGTTGGCAAGATGGCCGGAGAACCTCCAGGAGGAGGAGCCGTCAAGACCGGAGGAGCTGAAGGCGTCAAAGCCCAGCTCGGCGGCGCGGGCATGGATATCATCGGCAACTGCCTTGAGAGTCTCAAAGTTGGTGATCTCATCGATGGAATGGCCGGCCTTCTCCAGCAGGGCCTTGTTTACGATGATGCCGAATGCCTCATAGCAGTAACCGGCGGCAAGCACTTCGCCGTTCTCGCCAAAGAGGTTGAAGTCATCGGTGGTCATTTCCTTGTAGAAATCGGTGTCCTTCAGATCGAGGCAGTATTCGCCCCAGGTGTTCAGAGCGCCCTGGTTACCGCACTGGAACAGTGTGGGAGCCTCGCTCTTGTCCATTTCGGAGGTCAGAGTGGTCTGATAATCGCCGGAAGCGGCGGTAACGACCTTTACGGGTACTCCGGTGAGCTCGGTATACTTCTTAGCCAGCTCCTGCCAGGCGGCATCGGCCTCGGGCTTGAAGTTGAGATAATAGACGGAACCGGTTGCAGCGGGCTTATCGGAAGTATCCTCTGCGGGCGCAGCGGTGCTTTCCGCAGCGGGTTCAGTCTCGTCTGCAGCAGGTGCAGAGCAGGCTGCCATGGCGAATACCATGACGGCAGTCAGCAGCAATGCCAAAAACTTCTTCATTTTGTTATCCTCTCTTTTTATATCATTTCCGCGCGGAAAAACCGCGCAAATTCAATTCAGATCCTTTACCGAAGCACCTATGCGGAGCTTTGTCTCGAGCGTCAGGTGCCTGTTTTCTCCGCGGCCTTCTATCATGTCAAGAAGTATCTCCACGCTTTTCTGCCCCATCTCGCGCATCGGCTGGCACAGGGTGGTAAGCGTAGGCTGTATATAGTCGGATACCGTCAGGCCGTCGATAGCTATTATCGAGCAATCGTCCGGCACCCTTTTGCCCTCCTCCCTGAGGGCCTTCATGGCGCCTATGGCCATGTCGTCCGCTATTGCGAATACGGCGGTAAAGCCGGGGTTTCTGTTAAGCTGCTCCTTCATCGCAGCGTA
>CALCEX010000078.1 GCA_937900325.1 uncultured Clostridia bacterium
GCAGAGAATACCAGTCAGGCCTATCTGCGCGATATCCGGCATTTTTCGGATTTCACGGCGGTAAGGGCGTAGCTTCATCTCTCGGCGCGGTTTTTACACTCAACCCGCTTTATGGAGGTATAATTTCGATAGTGGCCGCCATAGTGGCGATAGCCACAAAGACCATATCTGCAGCTTCCCTTTCAGGCACTGCGGCGTATCTTTTGATCGCGCTCATATGGGGTACTAAGGAGAATAAGCTCTTTGCGGCAGCCCTGTTTATCCTGATATGTATACGCCATAGGGAAAACATAGCCCGTATGATCGCAGGCAGCGAGGGGCGTGTACTGGAAAAATTCAAAAAGGGAAAATAGCCTGAGGGCTTTGGCTTTACGGAAAATGAAATACGGATACGTTGTGTTTGACATGGACGGTACCCTCATAGATACCTGTGAAGCGATACAGCAGTCGCTTAGGGATACCGTTGTCATGCTTACGGGCAATACTCCTTCGGAGGACGAAATACGCGCCACCTTCGGCACGCCGAGCGATGCGGGGCTTAAAATGCTGGGAGTAAGGGATGAGGACGTCCAGAGGGGCATATTGCTCTGGAGCGAAAATATCAAAAAGTACGAGGATACGCCAAGGGCGTTTCCTGGCGTGCGCGAGCTTATGGATGGGCTTAAGGCTGGCGGCTGCAGGCTGGGCATAGCTACGTCCAAGAATGCGGCGGAGCTTGAGCATAGCCGCGAGCAGTTCGGAGATATCGTATCCCGGGCGGACTGCATCATATGCGCGGACGATACGGCAGAGCACAAGCCTGAGCCGGGGCCGCTGCTCAAGTATATGGAGCGTACCGGCGCGAAACCGTCGGAAGTGCTTTATGTGGGCGATACGGTGTACGATATGCAGTGCGCCCGGGGAGCGGGCGCGGATTTTGCGCTTGCGCGCTGGGGCAACCCGGACGGCAGGATAGACGCGGATTATGATGAGCCGACGCCTGCGGCGCTGCTGGAAAAAATCAGATAAAAGGAAAAGGCAGGAATGGGGAAAGCCCGCATCCCTGCCTTTTTTGTTTTTAGCCTATCTCGGATATTGCGGCCTCACCAAAGCTGTTATCGACAAGCTCGGAAAGCTCTATCCTCGCAGCAAGCTCCCCGGCGCCGTCGAGTATATCCTGGAGCCGGGCGAAGGCGTCCTCGGTCATTGTGGGAGTCCTGGTCCAGGAGTCGGTAGCCCGGTAGCTCTTTGCCACGGCAGACAGCGTGGCAATATCGGTATCCGGGAAGTAGGACTGCATTGCGCAGGCGACCTCTTCGTCGCTTGCCGCCCATACCCACTTCTGCGCCCTGTATATGGCCCTGACGAACGCCGCTGCGAAGTCAGGCTCATTCTCTATGGTATCCTTGCGCATCATGAATGTGGTATAAGGCACCTCGCCGCTCTCGAGCCCCATGTTGGTGACGATGTGACCCTTGCCCTGCGCCGCGAAGGCGGAGGCGGTGGGCTCGAACAGCGTTACATAGTCGCCCGTGCCGCTTTCAAATGCGCCGCCCATAAGGTTGAACTGTATGTTGCTTATTACCTCAACGTCGCTGCCGGGCTCGAGGCCATGTTGCCTTAAAACATAGAGCAGGGTCATGTACGGCATCCCTCCTGGGCGGCCAGCGATAATGGATTTGCCCTTGAGCTTGGAAAAATCAAAGCTGTCGTCCGCTTCCCTGCCAAGCAGGAAG
>CALCEX010000079.1 GCA_937900325.1 uncultured Clostridia bacterium
ATCATCTCAAAAAAATACAAGGAGGAGAATCCATGAGAAAAACGTTGAGCGCTGTGTTACTTGCCGCGATGCTGGCTTTTTTGCCGGTTACAGCATATGCGGCTCCTGTTACCGGCGGAGGGCAATACGGCAGGTTGCAGGAAGCCGTAGATGCGGCAAAGGATGGGGAAATAATAGAGATGTCCCGGGAAGATGACGCGGAAAGTATAACCGTTGCGGGAAAAGCGGTGATTATCCGCGTTGTTGACGGAGAGTGGAGCGAAAGAACGACTGACACGGAATGCATAGCAAGGCTAAGCAGCAATGACGGTAATGGCGCATATTACGTTGTGGGCGACCTTGACAGGTGCGTTGCGTGCGATACGGTTGCCATATGCGGTTTGGCGGCCGAAAGCTATGAGCTTATAAAGGATATAAAGCTCGAAGGCGACGTTACCTTTGCCAACTGCGGAGCGGATACCCTCGGCATAACCGTAAAGCGGGAACTGTGCATAGACCTGAACGGGTGGAAAATAGCTCAGGAGAAGGGAGAAAACGCTTATAACGCCTGCGCCGCCGTAAACGTGAACATAAAAGACGGAAAGCTGACCGTCAAGGATTCCTCGAAGGATAAAAGCGGCGGCATAATCGGCAATACCGTGGCAATAAGCGTAAATAACGGCGGGTGCGCGCTCGAGGGCGGGAGCGTCGCCTCGCGCGGAGGATACTGCGACTTAGGCGGCGGAATGGTATTTGCCGGCGCGCCCATAAGCCTTACCGGAGGTCAAGAGGGCTTTACCATGACGGGCGGGCGCTTATCCATGGCAGAGCTGGAGGAGGAAGGCATGCTTGCCGGCGACTTATACGATGCATCCGGTCAAAGCATAGAAATAAGCGGCGGCGAGGTGTTCCGCGTTCCGGAGGAAAGCCTTTGCAAATCAGATCCCACAGACGGATTTTACTCGTATATGTGCAATAAGGGCAGCGTCAGCATATCCGGCGGCTATTTCGACTTTGAGCCGGACGCCGAATACATTGACGGCGGCATGAAGGCGGTTAAGTCGGTAAGGCCGGGGTATAGTTTTACGGTTACCGACGGAAGCCCGGATTTCTGGAAGGACGAGCAGAAGGTGCAGGAGGAAAGCAGCGTCAAATATAGCGGGCTGACGGCCTTCAGTGAAACCGACCGGGAAGAACAGGCGAAAGAGCTGAAATTGGAGCCGGGGTTCGGGTATGAGCCGCTGGTATTGCTTGTGCCAAAGACCGGAGACAGGCCGCTGCTGCATTGGCTGCTAAGCCTGCTTTACAGTAAATAATAAGCGCAGAAACAAGCCGGACAGGTCATTCCTGCCCGGCGTTTGTATGCTCCGCTATAAGCTTCAGCTTTTGCTCCCGCGAAAGCCGCTTTATGGCGTATTCCCGCTTCATGGCGTCGGATCTCGCAGCGAAGGATTCGTGATAGACCATTTTAACGGGAAGACGGGAGCGCGTATACTTTGCGCCGCGGCCGGAGTTATGCATGGCCTCCCTCCGGGCTATGTCGTCCGTATAGCCTGTGTAAAGCGTGCCGTCAGCGCAGCGTATGATATAGGCGAAGTACATCAGTAGCCCAATGCCTCATCTACCAGTATGAGGTGCATCTCGCTTATTGCGCCGGGCCTGGCTTCGATGACGGTGGTCACATTGCATATGCGCTCACTGGAGAAGCAGTCTGTGCACCGGCCGGCGACGGCGCAGGGGGTGGACAGGCCGAGACGCCGTGCATTCCTTGCACAGGCCACGGTCTTTATTCTGTCCATGCACTCGTCCATGGTTTCCGCAAACTTGTTCTTGCCTATTATGAGCGCCACGTTCTTTGGCCCGAATATCATAGAGGCTACTCTGTTCCGGTGCCGTCGATGTTTACTATTTTGCCGGCGCGGGTTATGCCGTTGGCAGAGGCTATGAACCAGTCCGCCTGAGCCGCCTTGCGGGTCACATCGCCTCGCTTTTCAGCAGGCGATTCCCAGTGAAAATAAGTGATACAGCCTTTATGGCGCAGCGCTTCGGCAAGGCGCAGCTCTTTTGCGGTCATGGATCCCCCGAAGCCCGCGGTGCTGCCAGCTGGAACGAGGGAAAGAAGTATATCGCGGGCCTGATCGCCATCCCTGGCGGTATGCACGGCGTAGTTCCTGCGGCCAAGCAGAGATATGAAGGAATCGTAGTCTTTGCAGAACATGGCGTACACCTCAAATCATAATATATATATAAAAATATATCACACCGCTGCCGCCCTTGCAATTTGCCTTCGCATAAAGTATTATTTTGAATGGAAGCTTTTATAGCTTTTATTTTTCTCTGGAGGGACAGCAATGGCATACAGCCGCGAGCTTATAAGAAACTTTTGCATAATCGCCCATATCGATCACGGCAAGTCCACCCTTGCAGATCGCATGATGGAGCTTACCGATACCGTGGCCGTCAGGGACATGGAGGAACAAATGCTGGATACCATGGAGATAGAGCGTGAACGGGGAATAACCATAAAGGCTACCGCTGTCAGAATGTTCTATACCCATACCGACGGCAAAAAGTATATGCTCAACCTCATCGATACTCCGGGCCATGTAGACTTTACATACGAAGTTTCCCGCAGCCTTGCCGCATGCGAGGGCGCGGTGCTGGTAGTCGACGCCACACAGGGGATAGAAGCCCAGACGCTTGCCAATGTATACCTTGCGCTGGACAACGACCTTGAGATAGTTCCGGTAATAAACAAAATAGATCTGCCCAGCGCGCAGCCGGAGTTTGTCATAAAGGAGATAGAGGATGTGATCGGCCTTCCGGCGGAGGACGCACCGCGCATCTCCGCGAAAAACGGCATAAATATAGATCAGGTGCTGCAGCGGGTGGTGGATAATATACCGGCTCCCGGCGGCGATCCGGAGGCGCCGCTTCAGGCGCTTATATTCGACAGCATATATGATAATTATAAAGGGGCGCTGAGCTATGTACGGGTAAAGAACGGCACCGTAAAGCCCGGTATGCGCATAAAATACATGGCTACCGGACGCGAATTCGACGTTACCGAGGTAGGCGTGTTCACACCGGGCCTGCTGCCTACGGATTCGCTGACTGCGGGCG
>CALCEX010000080.1 GCA_937900325.1 uncultured Clostridia bacterium
CTCATATCCTTCAAGGGAAAAGCTGTCCACGGTGAATTTGTAGAAGTCGTCTACGCTCTTATCGATAATGAACCTCGGGGCGTCCAGCGGCTCACGTGAGATCAGCTCCTCCACCAGCGGCACATGCCTGTCATAAATATGCGCGTCCGCTATCACATGCATGAGCGTTCCCGCTTCAAGGCCGCTCACCTGAGCCATCATATAGACCAATACCGCATACTGGCACACGTTCCAGTTGTTGGCCACCAGCATATCCTGCGATCGCTGATTCAGTATGGCGTTTAACCGGTTGCCCGATACATTGAAGGTCATGCTGTAAGCGCAGGGATACAGCCGCATCTCGGAAAGATCGGCGTGATTGTATATGTTTGATATTATCCTTCGGGAGCCTGTGTTATGCTTCAGATCGTAAAGTATCCTGTCCACCTGATCCATATCCCCCTCGGCATAATGGTGCTTTACCCCAAGCTGGTAGCCATAGGCCTTGCCTATGCTGCCGTTCTCGTCTGCCCATGCATCCCAGATGTGGCTGTGCAGATCGCGTATGTTGTTTGACTTCTTCTGCCATATCCAAAGAAGCTCGTCTATTGCGTTCCTGAAGCCCGTTTTGCGCAGGGTGATAATGGGAAATTCCCGAGAAAGATCATAGCGGTTCACCACGCCAAAGAGCTTTACGGTATGTGCAGGCGAGCCGTCCTCCCACCTCGGTCGCACCGGCCTGTCGTTATCCCATACGCCGTTTGATATTATATCCCTGCAATTTTCTATGAATATCCTGTCTGCGATGCTCATGGGCAAGCTCCTTTATTTTTTAGTTTAATTATCTCCCAAATACCGGGCTATTGCAAGACGTTCTTCCTTTGGCGCAGCCATCGGGCGGTTTAAAGGCAAAAAAAGAGCGCCGTTTGTGCAACATCGTCCACCGCAGTACCCTTATCGGTACCAGCAGCCATTTTCAGTATTGATTAAGCCTGTAACTTTCGTTAAACTCCAACTTATAAAAACGTTTGTTCGATGCGTTTTTTTTGCTGCCCCCGCTCTCGCTCCGCGAAGGGCTGACGAATCAAATCAGGAGGTTTCAATATGTCAGTAAACAAGGTATTCGACGTTGATCTCGATATCAAAAGACCCACCTCACACAGGGATTTTACCGTGGTAAACGGAGACAACGGAAACAGGATCAACGTTTCCCTAATGGATGGCGACGATCCCGTAGATCTTACGGGCTGCCGGATAATCGCAGCATTTTCCCGCCCGGACGGCTCAACTTCGCTTCAGGACAGCGGCGCGCAGAACGGCGGCGTCGCAGTCTTGCCGGACGATGCTTCCAGGGTCGCAATCGACCTTTTTCCTGCCTCGTTCTCTCCCGGCGTAGTGGAATGCGAGCTTCAGGTATATTCCGACGCTTCCCTTTCTACCCTCGTCACCACCGCCCGCTTCAACTTTATCTGCCGGGAAGCCATTGTAAACAGCAGCACCGTGCAGGCGGCTGCCGAATATCCTCTGCTTAAAGCCATGCAGGATGATCTCGCATCCCTCAGGGCGTCGCTCCGGGAGCTTATGGAAAGCGCCGGGGCTGCCGAGGAGGGCAGGCAAACGGCAGAAAGCAGCAGGGAGGCGCTTTATGACAAGCTCTCCAAGCTCAGGGCAACCGCTGCCATGCTGCAAAGCGGCGCCGATCCTACCGCCAGAATAACCGAATCGGACGGGGCAAAGGTAATAGAGCTTGGCATACCGGCAGGGCCCCAGGGGCCTAAGGGAGACGCCGGTTCAGGCTTTGCCGTGCTGGGCTATTTTACAACGCAGGCGGAGCTTGAGGCCGCCATAACGCTGCCCCATGCCGGCGATGCATACGGCATAGGCTCTGCCCAGCCTTACGATATATACATCCGGGACGGCATAAACGGCGTTTGGGTAAACAACGGGCCGCTGCAAGGCGCAAGGGGTGAAGCCGGCCCGCAGGGACCTAAGGGCGAAACCGGCCCGCAGGGACCTAAGGGCGAAACCGGCCCTGCCGGTCCCGTTTCCGCGTTCCAGCGTTCCGTGCTTTCCTCCCCAGCCTCAGTGGCGCTCAACGATGAGTACGAATACTATCTGACGGACGTAGGAGACGTTTCCTTTACCTACCCATCA
>CALCEX010000081.1 GCA_937900325.1 uncultured Clostridia bacterium
CCTTGCATATCCCGTAAGGGAGACCGCAAGCTTAGGGAGCGAAGCGGGAGCCGGCGAAACGAAGCAGACGGACGATATACAGGAAGTATACTCCCAGGTGGGCTACGACAGCTATGAAAGCATAACCGTAAAATCGGGTATACCTGTTAAGTGGCATCTGAACGTTCCGGAGGGCAGCCTGAACGGCTGCAACAACGCAATAATAATCCCTCAATACGGCATTGAAAAAGAGCTTCAGGAAGGCGATAATATAATAGAGTTTACACCCCAAGGGACCGGAACTGTGCAGTTTTCCTGCTGGATGGGCATGATACGGTCTGAGATAAGGATAGTGTAGCGACAGAAAGGTTTTTATTTATGAAACAGTTCGATGTGACCGGAATGAGCTGCGCCGCGTGCAGCGCCAGAGTGGAAAAGGCCGTAAAGGAGGTTCCGGGCGTGACCGAGTGCGCCGTGAGCCTGCTGACAAACTCTATGAGCGTAAGCGGCAGCGCAGATGACGGCGCCATAATCGCCGCAGTGGAGAAGGCGGGATACGGCGCTTCCGTAAAGGGCGCAAATAAGGCGGCTCAGGAGGAAGAACTCAAGGACAAAGCCACGCCGCAGCTCAAGCGGCGGCTCATATGGTCGGTAGGCTTTCTGCTGATACTAATGTACTTTTCCATGGGACACATGATGTGGGGCTGGCCGCTGCCGAAATTCTATGACGGCAACCACGTGGCAATGGGCCTTACTCAGCTGCTGATCACCGTAATAATCATGGTGATCAACCAGAGGTTCTTCATAAGCGGCTTTAATGGATTGATACACCGGGCTCCCAATATGGATACGCTGGTATCGTTGGGCGCTGCGGCGGCGTTCGTGTACAGCACCTATGCGCTCTTTGCAATGACTGATGCGCAGGTAAAGGGCGATGATGAGCTGGTGATGCACTACATGATGGAATTTTACTTCGAGTCCGCCGCAATGATACTTACTCTGATCACGGTGGGCAAGACGCTTGAGGCGCGTTCCAAGGGAAAGACTACCGACGCGCTGAAGAGCCTCATCAGGCTGGCGCCCCAGACCGCAACGCTCATAAAGGACGGCAAGGAGACCGTGGTCCCTGTCGAGCAGGTGAAAAAGGGAGATATATTCGCTGTGCGCCCCGGCGAGAATATTCCGGTGGACGGCGTGGTGGAGGAAGGAGCCAGCGCGGTGAACGAGGCTGCGCTTACAGGCGAAAGCATACCTGTGGACAAAAATATCGGGGACAGCGTTTCTGCGGCGACGAGCAATATCTCAGGATACATACGCTGCCGGGCTACCCGCGTGGGAGAAGATACGACTCTTTCGCAGATAATTGCCATGGTGAGCGATGCCGCCGCCACAAAGGCGCCTATTGCAAAGGTCGCCGACAGGGTCTCCGGCGTGTTCGTGCCGGTGGTGATGGCAATAGCGGCGG
>CALCEX010000082.1 GCA_937900325.1 uncultured Clostridia bacterium
TCCCGTATGCCGTTCACGGCGTCCACCATGAAAAGTATGGCCTCCACCTCGTTGAGCGAATCATAAGCCACCTTTACCATATATTCGCCCAGCCTGTTTTTCGGCAGCGTAACGCCGGGCGTATCCAGAAATACCATCTGATACCCCTTGCGGCTGACTACGCCCATTATCCTGCTGCGGGTAGTCTGCGCCCTCTGGGAAACTATTGACACCTTCTGCCCCACAAAACGGTTCATAAGGGTGCTTTTGCCTACGTTCGGGCTGCCTATTATAGTGACAAACCCGGAAAGGTACTTGGGCTCGGATATCATTTGAGATTCCTCTTTGTAAAGGCCTCCGGCAGCAGTGCGCTCAGCTCCATTACCTTATACTCGCCTTCTTTATTTGCGCATATCACCGGCATATCAGGCGCACAGAATTCAACCAGAACCTGACGGCATACTCCGCAGGGCACGGCATAATCGCCGCCATCCCATATTACTGCCAGCGCATCGAATTCACGCTCTCCTTCGTATACCGCCTTGAACATGGCTGTGCGCTCGGCGCAGTTGGTAGGGGTATATGCGGCGTTCTCTATATTGCAGCCAAGATAATAGGCTCCGTTCTTCGCCTTGAGGCAGGCGCCCACATGAAACTTTGAATATGGCACGTATGCCCTCTCCCTTGCGTCATTCGCCATGCGGATCATGTTCTTTATTTCGTAATCGTGTATCTCCATCATCTTTCCACCCCAATATAGTCAAGTATTTCGTCCTGAAGAGCAAACATATTCTTTGAATCCTCGTCTGTCATATGATCGTATCCAAGGAGATGCAGCGTACCGTGCACGGCCAGGAAACTCAGCTCTCTCCGTACTGAATGCCCGTATTCTTCAGCCTGGGCAACAGCCCGCGGGTAGGATATCACCAGATCTCCAAGGAATCCGTCCGGGGGCGCTATTATTTCCTCCCCCTCCTCTGACGGAAAGCTTATCACATCGGTAGGCCGGTCAACGCTGCGGTATTCCTTATTGATGCCGTGTATGGTCTCATCGTCCACCACTGTTACCGAAACGCCGCCCTCCCTTTTCCGATTTTTCAGCGCGCCCTCTATGGCGGCCGATATTATGTCCGCCGCTTCATCCGGGGCGTCGGTCTGTATTTGTATCTCTGTCATTCTTTCTTAGCCTCCTCAGGATATTCTATCCTGTCGTGCATCAGCCCGCCGAAGGTGCGCACAAAACTCTTTTCTATACTGCTTATATCCGCCAGGGTGAGCGGTACCTCGGAAAGCTGGTTTTCGCCGTCAGTCAGCTTGCTCCATATTATCTTATGCACCATGGCTTCCCGGGCCTCCCTGGTACAGTCTCCAAGGCTTCTTACAGCCGCTTCGCAGCAGTCCGCCAGCATCACTATGGCCCCTTCGCGGGTACCGGGCTTATTGCCGGGGTAACGGAAGTTTTTTGGGTTTACCTTCGGATCGGCCTCCGCCGCCTTTCGGTAAAAGTACGTCATCATGGAATTGCCGTGATGCTCCGCCGCTATGCGCACCACCGCGCCGGGCAGCTTGTTCTTTGCAAGTATGGTCGCCCCGTCCTTCTGGTGGGCTATTATTATCGAGGCGCTCTCCTGCGGCGAAAGCGTATCGTGTATGTTTTCGCCCTGCTGGTTCTCCTTGAAATACTGGGGCCGCCTGAGCTTGCCGACGTCGTGGTAGGCAGCCCCCACCTTTGCCAGCAGAGCGTTTGCGCCTATCTTTTCCGCGGCGCCCTCCGACAGCGCCGCGACGTTCATGCAGTGCTGATATGTGCCGGGCGCATCATACATAAGCTGCTTTAAAAGCGGGTTGCCGGTATTCAGCAGCTCGTTGAGC
>CALCEX010000083.1 GCA_937900325.1 uncultured Clostridia bacterium
TTTATCTTCTTCGCCAAGGGATACCCCGTCCCGCGCCATACGGTCGAGAAGCATCTGGTTGCGCAGTTCAAGGAGCTTGTTTTCCTGCTCCATATGCTCGAACTCTTTAACTATTTCATCGAGGAACTGGTCTACCTCGACTATATCATAGCCCCAAAAGGCCCTGTTGAATTGTTTTTCTATTATATCGCTGATCTTCATGCTACCTCTGAGTTGTGCAATTTCAGCCCTGTGCGGGGATAATCCCCGCACAGCCTGAAAATGCGAACCTTTATCAGATCACGTCAACGTCGGTACGGTCATCGTTGCCGATAACGTCATAGTTGGTGGGAGCTACGACAAATATACCGCGGGAGATCTTGTAGATAGTTCCATCGAGGGCATAAATAGCGCCCGCCATGAAATCCAGTATGCGCTGTGCGCAGTCGATCTCAAGCTCTTCCATATTGACGATAACGGGTTTGCGGCTCTTAAGGTTGTCGATGATATTCTGAGTATCCTCGTAACTTACGGGATGATACACTACCATCTTCATCGGCGCCGCTGTGGGAAGGCTTACCACGTTATTGCCCGCGGCGGCGGTCTTTCTCCTGCCGCGGTTGCCAAGGCTGACTACATTGTCCTCAGCCGCAGATTGCTGATCGTCATTGAAGTAATCCTCATTGTACTCTTCATCGTCCACATCTTCGATGCCGATAAAGTCCATCAGTTTGTTAAGAATTCCTGCCATGTTGTCCTCCATTCAATTAAATAAAATAGATTGTTTAATTGGCGCTTGGAGAAAAACACTGTGGTAGCTTCAGGCTCGGGTCTATCTGTCTCTACGCCCTTGCCCCGGCCGCCGGTCTTGCGCCGAATATGGCAGTTCCCACCCGTACCATAGTAGCGCCTTCCTTTATGGCCGATTTATAACCCCCGCTCATGCCCTTTGAAAGCTCCTGCATATCCCCGCCGGGAATCCCCGCCGATGCGATATCCTCAAAGAGCCTTCTCATAGAGGCAAAGTATCTTTGCGCCTCCTCCTCTCCCACAGCAGGCGGCACGCACATGAGTCCCTTCACCCTTATGCCGGGCAGCTCGGAAATTATCGAAATTAAGTCCTTCAGCTCGTCCGGAGCTATTCCGCCCTTCTGAGCCTCGCCGCCGATGTTCACCTCGGCAAGCACATTCTGGGTTATGCCGCCCTTTACGGCAAGGCGGCTTATCTCCCTGGCAAGCTCCAGCCTGTCCACAGACTGTATAAGGCTTGCGTTCCCTATTACATATTTTACCTTATTGGTCTGCAATTGTCCAATCAAATGCGCATCAAGACCGTTTTCCTTAAAAAAATCCAGTTTATCCCTGAATTCCTGAGCCCTGTTTTCGCCTACATGGCGCGCGCCCGCGGCGACCGCCTCGGCTATGCGCCCCGTATCTACGAATTTTGTAACGGTTATGAGCTTCACCCCGTCTTCACTTCGCCCGCACTGAGCGCAGGCGGCCGCGATGTTCTCCATCACCGTCAGGTAATTGTCCCTTATGCTCAAAATACGCCACCTTCCTTTCGGTCCCTGCCGCTTATACCGCTACTTTTTATACCTCATGCCTTCTACGAGACCGGTACCTGTTATAAGCGCCTTGTCGCCGTTTACGGCTATCACCGTCACGGGAACGTCGCCGGTGCTTGTGGTTATGTAGCTCTCGCCGTTTTTTGACTTTACTGCGGCGGCGTTCATCTCAAGGCCGGTAAGCTGGGCTGTCACCGTGGCCTTTATCACGCGAATGCTGAGCAGCTCGCCTATGTTTTCGGTAAACTCCAGCATATTGACTATACCGCCGTCGCACACCACGGGCTCCAGGGCGGTAGCCGTGTATACGGTATCCTTCATGCCTTCAAATGTCACCGTATATGTCTGCCCGCCCATAAGGCTGGCTCCCTCCGTGGGTGAGGTTATGAATGCGGCGTACCATTTGTTCGGATCCACCAGCCTGAACAGCAGGCTTTCGCTTGTGGCGGCATTGGCGCCGCCCTCGCCGTTGATTATCTTTTTTATGACGTCCGCGTTTACCACGTCCAGCTTTTCGCCATTGAGCACCAGCTCATAGCCGTCGAAATAAAAGCTTACGAGACCAGTCATCTTGGCGTTCACAGTGCTGGTGTACTCGGCTATCTGGGCCAGCTTGGCCGTTTCCTCGGAATAGAGGGAATTCAATTCAACATCCGCCTGCACGGAGTTTTTCAGGTATACGGTACGCTGGTTCAGCAGTTCCTTCATGCTGCGCTCAAGCTCAAGCAGATCGTCATCGCCGCCCTCTGAGACGTTTGAGGCTATCTTGCTTTTAAGCTCGGCTATCTGAGCGTTTACCGAGGTAAGCTCAGTGGACTCTATTCCGTCCAATATCGAAAGCTGCTTGTCGTATATCTTCTGCTGTATTGTAACGAGTGACTGGGCAAGCTCGCTGCTGTATCCCCATTTATACACGGTCGCAACAGGTACCTCGGCGTTTACGCTGGCGCCCTCGTCCACAAGATGATCCACCATATCAAACTTGTCCACCGCTACCGTGCTCTCATTGCGTATTATTACGGTCTCCGGCGTCAGCGTTGCCTCCATAGTGGCGTTTTTCAGCGTGCCGCCTCCGCCGCTGGGTATTATCAGCACCAGAGCTACTATTATGCCCAGCAGCACCAGCATGGTAAGGTAAAACCTACCGCTGAACCTTACTTTTTTTCTCCTTGCCATCTGCGCTCCTTTTATATACGGCTTACGCCGTCTCGAATATCCTCTTTACTTCGGTTTCTCTCTTGTTTATCCTGCCGACAAATGCTCCCGCCATTCTTTCCGTATCCAGCACCCTTGGAATGACAGCTTCGACGCTCTCCATGGTAACGCCCTCAATTCGGCGTATAAGCTCCTCATCGGTGTATATCCTTCCTCTGAGCTCGCCTCTCCCCAGGGAGCTGCTTCGTGAAGCGGTGCTCTCCAGGCCCAGGAGATAATTGCCTTTCAGCTGCTGCTTGCTGCGGGCGAATTCTTCTTTGGTTATGCCATTCTTCTTCACGGACTCTATCTCCCTGAGCATAAGCTCCACTACCTTGGCGGCCTGCTTTTCGCCGGTGCCGGCATAGAGGGTGAAGTAGCCGGTATCGGAATAGCTCGTGGGGTATGAGTACACAGAATACGCCATTCCGTGCTCCTCGCGTATCTTTTGGAACAGTCTGGAGCTCATGCTGCCGCCCAGGGCGTTATTGAGCACCAGCAGCGCAAACTGCTCCTCGGTATCCCCGGGGAAGCCGGGGAAGCCCAGGCATATATGCACCTGCTCTATGTCCTTTTCCACCGCCCTGAAGCGTTTTTCCCTTATGAGCTCGTTCTTTGGAAGTATGCGGCTATCGCCCCGGCCCCGCCTGTCAAAGCGCTTATTCACCGCGGCCCGCAGCTCCTCCATCTTAAAGTTGCCCGCACAGGATATTACCATATTCCGCGGTATGTACCGCTTGTCCATATATGAAAGTATATCGTCTCTCGTAAATGCCCGCACGGTATCCTGCGTGCCCAGTATCGGCCTCGCAAGAGGGCTGTCCCCATATATTACGGCGCTGAGCGTTTCGTGGGCAAGATCCTCCGGGTCATCCTCCAGCATGAGTATCTCCTCGCAAACGACGCCCTTTTCCCTCTCGATATCCGCAGGGTCAAGCCTTGGGCAGCAGGCTATATCGCTTAGCATGTCCGCCGCAAGGTCGATGTTTTCGCCCAGCACCTTGGCATAAAAGCAGGTGCATTCCTTGGCGGTATATGCGTTTATGCTGCCGCCCACCGCGTCCATCTGCGCCGCTATATCGGCTGCGCTGCGTCTTTCTGTCCCCTTGAACACCATGTGCTCGATGAAGTGGGATATGCCGGATTCGGCGCCCGATTCATAAACCGAGCCCGCCTGTATCCATACCGCCATGGATACCGAGCGGAACCCCGTCATCTCCTGAGCTATGAGCTTTACACCGTTTGGAAGCGTTTCTCTTACTATCACCTTTTGCTCTATTCCGATAGGCCCAGCACGTCTCCTGTGCTCATAAGCCCGATCCCTTTCTCTTCTATCGCATTTATTATACCGCTCAGCGCCTCCTTGCAGGCCGCCGTAGGCTGAAGCAGTATTATGCTCCCCTCAACAGGCTTTTCAGGCAGGCGGGAAAGTATATCCGCCGCGGCGCCCCTGGCCGTAAGCAGGTCTATCGTTGAGGATACCGCCGTCAGCCTCAGTTTTTTTGCCGCCAGCGCGGATGTTAGCGCATTGCGCGAGCCTTCGTAATATATCGCAGGCTCTGCGCCGCATATATTTCTTATTGCCTCATTGGCTCTCCGCACGTCCTTCACGGTCCAGTCTGTTCTTCCGTCCATATCGGGATAATACCCCATGGAGGCTATCTCGTGGCCCTCCGCAGCCATACGCATAAGCAGCGCCGGGTTGTTTTCGGCCCATTCCCCGCTTACTGCAAAGGTGGCCCTGACGCTCTTATCCTTTAGTATATCCAATATATCCGGTATGGCCGCGGCATTCCAGCTCACCGCGAACTGCAATGCAGCCCTTTCACCGCTGCCCCGGTACTGCGGCGCCGAGGCAGGCAGCACGCCGCCCGGCTGCGTAGCATGATACATCCCTATTATCAGCGCCGCAAGGAAAATATTTGTCAGCAATCCGCTTAAAAAGCCGAGTTTTCTGCCCATATGCCCCGCACCCCCATGTAGACAATCTATGAGGGCGCGGCCCGTTTAAGAACATATGCCTGAAATCAACATGCGGGCGGAATAATATCCGCCCGCACACACAAGCTGTTTTATTATTTCTTCGCGTCGGGCAGGAGTTCCTTGCGGGTAAGGTCGATCTTGCCATCGGGCTTGATCGCTATGACGCGAACCAGTATCTCATCGCCCAGCTGGACCTCGTCCTCGACCTTCTCTACCCTGTGATTTGCCAGGCGGCTTATATGTACCAGACCCTTCTTGCCGGGCTTGAGCTCCACCTGGGCGCCTATGGGCAGTATGTTCACTACCTTGCCAAGGAACACGCCGCCTACTTCTATATCGCGGCATATATCGTCTATCATGCGCTTGGCGGCAGCTGCGGCTTCGGCATCCGGAGAGGCGATAAATACGCGCCCGTCGTCCTCAAGGTCGATCTTAACGCCCGTCGCTGCGATTATGCCGTTTATGGTCTTTCCGCCGGAACCGATCACTTCCCGTATCTTATCGGGATTTATGCTGAACTGCATAATGCGGGGAGCATAGGGGGACAAGTCTGCCCTGGGCTCCTTTATGGTCTCCGCCATCTTGTCCAGTATGAACAGGCGGCCTCTGCGCGCCTGCTCAAGGGCGCGGGTAAGTATCTGCTCGTCGATGCCCTTGATCTTTATATCCATCTGAATGGCTGTGATGCCCTCACGGGTGCCGGCTACCTTAAAGTCCATATCGCCGAGGAAGTCCTCAAGGCCCTGTATGTCGGTCAATACGGCAATATTGCCGGTGGAATCGTCCTTGATCAGGCCCATTGCAACGCCCGCTACGGGCTTCTTTATTGGAACGCCCGCGTCCATAAGCGCAAGGGTGCTGGCGCAGATAGACGCCTGTGAGGTAGAGCCATTGGAGCTTATTACCTCGGAGACCAGGCGCATGGCATAGGGGAACTCCTCCTCGGAGGGGAGCATGGGTACCAGGGCCCGCTCAGCCAGCGCGCCGTGGCCTATCTCGCGCCTGCCGGGGCTGCCTACGCGGCGTACCTCGCCCACGCTGTATGGGGGCATATTGTATTGATGCATATAACGCTTGAAGGTAACGTCGTCAATGCCGTCCAGCTCCTGTCCCTCGGAAAGGGGCGCAAGGGTGGCTATGGTCATTACCTGAGTCTGACCGCGGGTAAATACGCCGCTGCCGTGTACGCGGGGCAGTATGCCGACCTCGCTCCAGATGGGGCGTATCTCGTCCTGCGCGCGTCCATCGGGGCGTATCCTGCGGTTGATTATCTTATCCCGCACGATCTCCTTGGTA
>CALCEX010000084.1 GCA_937900325.1 uncultured Clostridia bacterium
TGACGGCTGCTTCGAATATGAAGCCGCCCACGGCACGGTAGTAGACCACTATCAAAGGCACCTCCGGGGCGAAAAGGTCTCCACCAACCCTCTGGCCACCATCGCCGCATGGGCGGGCGCGCTGAAAAAGCGCGGCGAGCTTGACGGCAATGCCGAGCTTGTGAGCTTTGCAGAAAAGCTTGGTCTCGCCGGCATAAATGTGTTCGAGGAGGGCTATGTTTCCGAGGATCTGGCCGCGCTCTGCGACCCTGCCGTGTTCAGGGAAATGCCTGACAATGAAAGGCTCATGGGCCTGATAAGGGAAAAGCTTACGGAAATGATGCAGCGATAGCTGCGATAACAAAAAAGGCGGCAGGATGGAGCCATAATGCTCCGTCCTGCAGCCTGGCGTTTATGCTTTTATTTTATTTTTATCTCGTAGTCTGCGATATTCCCTTTATCGCGCACAGCGCCCAGCCATGCTCATCAAGCGTTACCACACGGCCGCAATAGGGGCACTTTGCCGTGGTGTTTATGGAAAGCGGCGCGCCGCAGCCCGGGCAGGATACGCTCTGCATGGCGCCCTCCTTATTGGTCACGGAGCCCTCCGCGCGGCACATATCCCATTCATAGGTCATAAACTTTTCGCGGTTCCTGTCGCCGGAGACCAGCTTCTTGTCGGAATCCTGCACGGTGTAATCAACTATCCTCGTGCGGAGCTCGGCTATGAGATGCTCATCGCCGCCCTGCTTATAGAACCCCCTGAGGCTCACGCCAAGCACCGCTATATTATCCACATGGTTGGTAAGCCCCCTGCTCTTGAGGCCGTTGAGCTGCCTCTCCATCTGGGTAAAGAAGGCGTCGGTAAAGTATGGCCTGAGGGACTCTATATTTCTGTCCGTCCAGCAGTTCTGCATCTGCACATACAGGTTGCTTATCTTTTCCTGCATTGCGTTGGCGTCAAAGTTCGGGTCGGTCGCAGCAAGGCCGTCAATGGGCTGCAGCCGGGAATCCGGGGTGCGCTGCGCGCCCCGGGGCTGAGCCTGCTGCTTTTTCTTCTTTGTGCGCTGTACAACGTCGCTTATTATGCTGATTATAATTATGGCCGCAAAAGTAACGACCGCTATCATAATATCGCTTTCGCCGGGATCGCCGTCATCATAATAGTAGCTGTCGGAGCTATTGTCCGAATCCCAGCTTGAGGAGCTCCAGTCGGAGCCGGAATCCCAGCCCCCGCCATAATCACTGTCGCCGCTAAAGCCGCCAAAGTCCGCTCCGGCAAGGGCGGGAAGCGCCATCAGGAGAACGCATAGGACAAATACCAGAATTTTAGCAGTCCGCTTCATTTTTTTTACAGATCCCTCCGATATGGCATTTTTTATATCTGAAAGGACCCGCCGCGCAGGCCCTTGCTCCGGTATTTTATTTATATTGCCGTTTCTCCTTATTTCATTTGGAAAGGCTTTCCACGGGAATCAGCGGCTCTTCCTTTATGAATTCCATTATCATGTTGGATTCCGTCTCCCCGAAGGAACGGAGCTCGTCCACAAGCTTGTTGAACTCGCTGGTGCGGCAATATACGTCCAGCACCATATCCTTGCTGCCGGCCACGCCGTGAGCTCCTGCAATAAGCTTGTTCTTCGCTATATATTCCAGCAATCCGGGACGCTTGTTCTGGTTTACCTCTACAAATATATAAATATGCATATCGTAGCCCAGCGCGATATAATCCACCACAGCCGCATAGCCCTTTATCACGCCTGCTTCCTCAAGCCTGCGCACCCGGTCTATCGTAGAAGGCGTGCTCATATTTATGAGTTCACCCAGGTGCTTCATGGTTATGCGCCCGTCTTTCTGCAATATTGATATGATTTTCCGGTCGGTAAGATCAAATTGCATCGCCCTCGCCCCTTTTCAGAGTATTTCAAAAACTTCCATGTATATCATTGTATCCTCATTTTGTATGCCTTGTTAAGTGCGAAATTTAGGTTTAATTAGGCGTTTGCCTTATTTTTTAAGGTTGAAATTTTATGCAAAAGCCACCCTTAAGGTGGCTTCAAATCAATAATTCGGCTTTTCGTAAAGGCTTCCCTCGTACTTTTTGAAGTGCTCCTCCCACTTGTCCTTATCTATCTCCTCAATGGATACGGAAAAATACTTCTTGTCCATTTTGAGAGTTTCGGCGGCACAATCGCGTACATTCCGCGCAAGCTCAGCCTTGAGCTCCTCGCTGCGTCCCGGGTACATAGTTATATCGATATGGGGCATGGTCAAAACCTCCTTTTTATTATACTCAAAGTATATATTCAATAAGCGGTCTATTCAATATCCGCCGGTGCAATGATAAAAATATTTTTGTCCGGCTGTGCTGGCGGCATATGCGCCTGCGCCAAAAAAACAAATAACCCGAACATATTATTCGGATTATTTATTGGTGCGGCCAATGAGACTTGAACTCATACGGTCTCCCATACGC
>CALCEX010000085.1 GCA_937900325.1 uncultured Clostridia bacterium
CTATGGGCTTGGTTATCCAGCCTGAAAGCAGGAATATAACGATTATTATAATTATCACCACAGCCACGAACATGACGGTTATCTGCCTTGTCACTTCGTTCAGGCTGTCCACCACATCCTGAATGGAGGCGGAAAACAGTACGGCTCCGTCCCTATGGCCGTTGACGGTCAGCGGCACCGTGTAATACACGGCCCAGATGCTCTGGTTCCCCTGGGTAAAAACCCCCTCATCGCCGCCGCGGACGATATTGTGAAATCCGTATGCGGAGTTCTTGCCTTCCCTCAGCACCTCCCGCACCTCGCGGTACGGCAGAAGGAACCCGTTTTCCCGGGAGGCAGAATCCATCTGGACTACTGCGTCGGAATCCAGAACCAGCACTCTTCCCCCCATGGAATAGGCCTTGTCCTCTATATATGTAAAAAGCTCGTCCACATCGGCTCCGCTCATATAAGGAGCTATTTCCAGCGCCAGGCGCGCAGTTTCCTGCAACTGATCCTGGGTGCGCTGCGATACGAGGAATTCTTCCAGCAGGCCGGATACCAGGCTGCTTATGGCCACCAGCACAAGCACGGTCACCAGCAGATATATGCCTACCATCCGCCAGCGCAGCGAGCCAAAAAAATCTGTTGCCTTACGCCTATTCTGCAAAGTAATAGCCAACTCCCCACTTTGTCATGATGTGCTTCGGGTTCGCCGGATCCTGCTCGATCTTTTCCCTGAGCCGCCTGATGTGCACGTCTACCGTCCTGAAATCTCCGATATAGTCGAAGCCCCATATGGCCTCAAGCAGCTCATCCCGGCTGTAAATTTTGCCAATGTTGGACATGAACAGGTTCAGCAGGTCAAATTCCTTTACCGTAAGGTTCACGGGTTCCCCATGACTTATTACGCTGCGGGTATTTATGTTTATCGTGATGTCCCCGGCGGTGATCTCCATCTTGGGAGCCTCCTTGCCGGCGCCCGCCCTGCGGAGTATGGTCTTTATTCTGGCCTTTACCTCGAGTATGTTGAACGGTTTTGTCATGTAATCGTCCGCGCCGTACTCGAGACCCAGTATCTTATCCATATCCTCGCCCTTTGCGGTAAGCATGATTATCGGCACATCGCTCTTTTCCCTCACCGCCTGGCATACCTCTATGCCGCTCATCTTGGGCAGCATAACATCCAGCAATATAAGGTCGAAATTGCCGTTTTGTTTCAAGGGCCTGCTCGCCGTCTCCCGCGGAATCCGTCTCATATCCATCGGATTCCAGCGCAAACTTGAGCCCCTTTACTATCAGCGGCTCGTCGTCCACAAGAAGAATTCTCTTTGCCATATTAAGCCCTCCTGTTTATTGAATAATGGACACAGTACCACTTATGATAAAAATTATATCATATTATTCATATTTTGAAACCGGTAAAACTCATATGTTTTGTGAACATTCCCTATCATGTTCCGCGAAAAGATTCTTTTTTGCTGTACAAAGCGGGGGATTATTTGTTATTCTATTGTAGTTATTTATGGCGAACAACGCCGCAATTCGGCGCTGCGCCGCAGTTTTTTCTGTATGAAAGGAATGTTCTGCCCTTGAAGCGCATTATTTCCGC
>CALCEX010000086.1 GCA_937900325.1 uncultured Clostridia bacterium
CCCTGATGCCCTTCGGCGCGGACATAGTAAAGATATAAATACGGTATTCAAGGATAATTGCAGATCATGGACAGTACAGACAACACGCTCCTGCTTATTCTCAACCCGGAGGCAGGCTTGAGATACGCGAGGAAGTCCCTTCCCGAGATAATAGCGCTGTTTACCGATTACGGCTATCAGTGCCTCGTATTTGTTACCGAAAAGCGGGGGGATGCTGCTGAATTCGTAAAAAAATACGGCGGGCGGGCCAGGTGTGTAGTCAGCATAGGCGGCGACGGCACCTTTAATGAGACCGTAACCGGCATAATGCAGGCAGGTCTCGATATACCGGTGGGCTACATACCCGCCGGCAGCACAAACGACTTTGCCAACAGCCTGCACCTCCCCTCTGATATTATGAACGCGGCGAAGAATATAATGGAGGGAGAGCCTGTATCCATAGATGTTGGAAGGTTCCAGCAGAGGTATTTTGCCTATGTGGCTTCCTTTGGCGCGTTTACGCGGGCATCCTATGAGACGCCGCAAAACGTGAAGAACGCCCTGGGACATCTTGCCTATATACTGGAGGGAATGAAGAGCCTCGGCAGCATTCGCCCGGAGCGCGTAAAGCTGATAGCTGAGGGCAGGACGTATGAAAGGGAGCTGCTCTTTGGCGCCATAAGCAACTCCACCTCACTTGGGGGCCTGCTGCCGCTGGATCCCGGATTGGTGGATATGCAGGACGGCAAGTTTGAGATAATGCTTGTGCATATGCCGAATTCAGCCATGGAGCTCAACGAGATACTTACGGCCATAGCCAACAAGCAGTATGAATGCAGCATGATAGACTTCATACGCACCGACAGGGCGGAGATATTCGCGAGCCCGGATATGGACTGGTCGCTGGACGGCGAGCATCAGAAGGGCAGCGGGCACATAGTCATAGAGAATATGCACAACGCATTGAGGATACTGACAAAAGAGCCGCTCAAGGGCGAAGGATAGATCAAAAAAAAACACCCGAAAGGGTGTTTTTCAGTTGGCGCTTAATCGATAAAGGCAGCCGCCTTATTTTAGCTGGTAAAGCTGCTTTACCCTGCGGTAATAGAAGAAGAACGCTATATCCGTCACCACCCATGATATTGGATAGGCGAGGCATACATTGAACATATTGGGGTGCGCCCGGTATACCGTCGCTATCCATACTACCCTCAGAAGGCATACTCCAACGCCGATGATTATTACCGGAACTACCGTGTCGCCTATGCCCCGGAGGACGCCGGAAATTATTTCTATGTACGTCCAGGTGAAATAGAACGGAACCATGTAGAGCATCATCTGCCAGGCCCTGGCAATCACGTCCGCGTCGTCGTTGAATATAGGCAGCACGGATCTGCCGAGGCCCAAAAGAGCCGCGCTGAACAGCAGCGTTACTCCGGTGAACAGCTTCAGGCTCAGCTTTTCGCAGCTATGCACCCGATCCATGCGTCCCGCGCCATAGTTCTGCGCGGCGAAGTTCATTACGGCTATGCCTGCGGCATTGC
>CALCEX010000087.1 GCA_937900325.1 uncultured Clostridia bacterium
AACGAGGACATAATACTGCCGGATAAGGAGCAACCCATACGCCTTTCGAGCAGGGATCCGGCCCTGCACATACTGGAGCGCATAAGGGACGAGGCCCACAGGTTCGCCATAACATACCACAGGAGCCTAAGGGCGAAAAACGCACTGATGTCGGAGCTGGACGGCATAGAGGGCATTGGCCCCAAACGCAAGCGGGCTCTTTTCGATTCCTTCATAACATCGGAAAATATAAGGAACGCATCGATAGAGGAGCTTTGCGGCGCAAAGGGAATGAACAGGGCTGCGGCGGAGAAGGTATTCGGGCATTTTCACCCGGAGGAACGGCAAAAAGAAGAAAAGGGAGAGTAAAGGATATGTACAAGCTTATAGCGCTGGATATAGACGATACGATAACCCTCGACCCGAGGGTAGTTCCGGATGAGATAATCGAGGCCGTAGGAAAGGCAAGGGGGCACGGCATGCATGTGACCGTGGCTACCGGCCGCGGCTGGCTGGGCGCAAAGCCCATAATAGATCAGCTCGGCATAACCGATCCCGCCATAAACTACGGCGGGGCGATGATCACCGAGCCCGGAACGGGCAAGGCCCTGCACGCCAACGAAATACCGCCGGAGCTCGTTACGGAGGTGCTCGGTGAGGCCAGGGCGCTGGGCATACACGCCCATATATATCAGGGCGACGCCGTGATAGCCGAGGAACCGAATCCCTATGTGGAAGGCTATACCGGAAGGCTGGGCCTGCCCCATGAGTACGATCCGGACATAATGAAAAAAACATGGCGCGGTGTGCCAAAGGTCCTCATGATGACTACTGACGAGCGGGCGCAGAGGCTTATACCGGAGCTTCAGAAAAAATACGCAGGAAAGCTGAAGGTGTCCGGCTCCAGCAAGGGCTTTATAGAGTTCAACAGCCCGGACGCCAACAAAGGCACCGGCCTTGAATGGGTGGCGGGATATTTGGGCATAGCCCAAGAGGACACCGTGGCGGTGGGCGATAACTCGCTCGATCTGGAGATGATACGCTGGGCGGGCCTCGGCTGCGCCGTGGATAACGGGAAGCCGGAGGTAAAGGAAGCGGCGGATCTTGTGATACCCTCATGCGCGGAGCTCGGCGTGGCCAAGCTTATAGAATGTATAATAAACGGCAGGGTATAGCTTTACGGAGGATGGTATGGCGGTAGAGGTAAGCGTAAGGGAGATATGCGGCGAGCTTGAGATAACGGCCCTTGAATCGGGCGGCGGGAGCATAAGCTTCCAGACTCCCGAGATAAGCCGGCCCGGCTTGCAGTTTACGGGCTTTTATGAGAAATTTGCTCCAAAGCGGGTGCAGCTCATAGGCAACGCGGAGATGTACTATCTTTACAGCCTGACGCCCGGGCAGCTTGCGGACAGAATGGAGCGGTTCATGGGGCTGCATGTTCCTTGCATAGTTTGCGCCCGAGGCAATAAGCCGCCGGAGATACTGCTTGAAAAGGCCAGACACTACGGCGTGCCGGTATTCATTACCAGCCGTGCAACCGACCTTGTAGGTCATGAGATATCCAGCTTCATACAGAAGAAGCTGGCCCGGCGCATACTGCTCCATGGAGAGCTTATGGATATATACGGAACCGGCGTGCTGATAAGGGGCGAAAGCGGCCTGGGCAAGAGCGAAACGGCGCTGGATCTGATACAGAGCGGGCACAGGCTGGTGGCGGATGACGTAGTGGAGGTATCCCGCCTTGGCGAGAGACTTGTGGGATGCGCCCCAAACGCAACGAAGCATATAATGGATATACGCGGCATCGGCATAATAGACGTTCGGTATCTTTACGGCATGAGCGCAATACTGCCGGAGAAGGATATAAACTTAG
>CALCEX010000088.1 GCA_937900325.1 uncultured Clostridia bacterium
ATAGCAATGTCCTCCGGCATGGCGGTAGGCGTGGGCGGATCGGGCTGTATCTGCGGCGCGCTCAATGGCGGCGTAATGGCGCTCGGTATGTTTTTTGGGCGCACTGAGCCCAACGGCCCAAAGGATCCGGTCGTAGTAAAGTGCAAGGAGCTGACCCATGAGCTGCACGACTGGTTCAAGGCCAACAACGGCAAGAACGCTATATGCTGCCGCGTGCTTACCAGGGAATTTGATATGAGCAAGGGCGAGCACAAGGAGCAGTGCATACGTTTTACCGGATTGGCAGCCTGGAAGGTAGCGGATATGATCGTGCGCGAGCTGGGCCTCGTAAACCTGGATGAACAATAAGGCTTATTAAAAAGAGGAAAAATATATGAAGGATGCGATCAAGAAAGTTCCGATCCCAATTTGCGGCGTTATGCTGGGCATGGCGGCGCTCGGTAACCTTTTGCAGAGCTATTCCGAGGGGATAAGGTCTGCCTGCGGCATAGTTGCGGCGATACTTATGGCGCTGTTCCTGCTGAAGATCATCATGTTCCCAAAAATGATAAGGGAGGATATGAATAATCCCATAATGGCCAGCGTATCCGGCACCTTTTCCATGGCGCTGATGCTTCTGGCGGGCTATGCAAAGCCATTCATGGGAGCCGCCGCCATGTATATATGGTTTGCGGCCATAGCGCTGCACGTGGTACTGATAGTCTACTTTACCGTTAAATTCATATTCAAGCTGGATATGAAAAAGGTATTCGCAAGCTATTATATAGTTTACGTCGGTATAGCCGTAGCCGCCGTTTCCGCGCCTGCATTTGATCGGCAGGGCATGGGCGCGGCCGCTTTCTGGTTCGGCTTTGTCACATTACTGGCAATGCTCGTGCTCGTTACCGTAAGGTACGCAAAGTACAGGGAAATACCCAACCCCGCAAAGCCGCTGTTCTGCATTTACGCAGCCCCCGCAAGCCTCTGCGTTGCGGGCTATGCGCAGTCTGTGACCCCTAAGTCCTACGGTTTCCTTATGGCTATGTACGCTCTGGCGGCAGCGCTGTATGTAATCGCGCTGGTCAAGGCCATAGGCTTCCTGAAGCTGCCGTTCTTCCCCAGCTATGCGTCCTTTACATTCCCCTTTGTTATAAGCGCAATAGCTTCCAAGCAGACCATGGCCTGCGCCGCAAAGATGGAAATGCCGTTGCCATTCCTCAAGTACGTGGTGCTTATTGAAACGATAATAGCCACAGCTCTGGTCCTGTATACGCTGGCACGCTTTATGGCGTTCATATTTGCCAAGCCAAAGGAAGCGGCAGCCGCTAAGTAAAAATAAAATAATGACCTGAAATGGGGCGTTATCGGCATGAGCCATAACGCCCTATTTGTTATCGCTTGTTTGAATTTTATCAACATCAGGCGTAATGGTATAATAATATTACTAAAAAGTGCGCACCGCTTATCAGTCAGAAGATCATCAAAAAGCAAAAAACAAAAACAAATCATACGGAGGTACTCTAAATGTCAGATTATGTACAGATGTGGAAGGACCTGGGCATGGATCTCGAAAGCCATGATATGCTGTGCCAGGTGCTGCCTACCGCAGTGGGGGATGTGTTCCTTACCCAGAAGAACAGGCCGAAGGCCATGGATTTCTGGGATCTGGTAATATCCGAGGTGCACGGCATCCGCCCCGCCGAGCTTATAGCCGCGCAAAAGGAAGGCCGCAAGGTATTCGGCACCTTCTGCGTGTACGTACCGGACGAGGTGGTCATAGCCGCGAACGGCATAGTAACCGGCCTCTGCGGCGGAAGCCAGTTCTGGGTACCCGAAGGCGAGACCGTGCTGCCCAAGAGCACCTGCCCGCTTGTAAAGGCCTCGGTAGGCGCACGCCTCGGCCGCACCTGCCCCTTTTTCCGCATAGCGGATATGTATGTCGGAGAGACCACCTGCGACGCCAAGAAGAAGGCGTATGAGATACTGGGCGAGGATGTTCCCATGTACATAATGGACGTTCCCCAGATGAAGCGCGAGAAGGATATTATAAAATGGAAGGAAGAGATAGCGGAGTTTGCGAAGAATGTCGAGGAATTCACCGGAAACAGCATAACACCCGAAAAGCTGGGCGAGGCGATCAAAATAGTAAACAACAAGCGCGAGGCTATGGCGAGGGTATATAATGCGCGCAAGTCCGAGTGCCTGCCCATATCCGGACGGGACGTGCTGCTGATGACGCAGATATCCTTCTTTGACGATCCGGTGCGCTGCGCGGAAATGTGCAACAGGCTGGCGGATGAGCTGGAACAGCGCATAAAGGACGGCGTATCCGTGGTTCCCGAGGGAACAAAGCGCATACTCGTTACCGGCACGCCCATGGCGGTGCCAAACTGGAAGCTGCATAACATAATCGAGACCAGCGGCGCGGCGGTGGTATGCGAGGAGATGTGTACCGGCACCCGTTATTTTGAGAACCTCGTGGATGAGACCAGGACC
>CALCEX010000089.1 GCA_937900325.1 uncultured Clostridia bacterium
TGCCGAGGGAAAGCAGGAACTTATGGCAGTAATCCTTCCAGTATTCATACCATTTCATCTCGGTTCCCGGTTCGCAGAAGAATTCCAGCTCCATCTGCTCGAACTCGCGTGTGCGGAAGGTAAAGTTTCCGGGCGTTATCTCATTGCGGAAGGACTTACCCACCTGGGCTATGCCGAAGGGCAGCTTTCTGCGGGTAGTGCGCTGTACGTTCTTAAAGTTTACAAAGATACCCTGCGCGGTCTCGGGGCGGAGGTATATCTGGCTTGCAGTGTCCTCATTTACGCCCTGAAAGGTCTTGAACATCATATTGAACTTGCGAATGCTGGTAAAGTCGCTCTTTCCGCACTCCGGGCACTTTATGCCATGCTCTGCGATATACTCGGACATTTTCTCATTGGTCCATCCGTCGGGGTGTATATCGGTAAGTCCGTGCTCGTTGGCATAGTCCTCAATGAGCTTGTCGGCCCTGAACCGTGCCTTACAGGATTTACAATCCATCAGTGGATCATTAAAGTTTACGACGTGTCCGGAAGCTACCCAGGTTTCCGGGTTCATCAGTATTGCGCAATCCATGCCTACATTATACGGGCTTTCCTGAATGAACTTACGCCACCAGGCCTTTTTTACGTTGTTCTTGAATTCAACGCCCAATGGGCCGTAATCCCATGTATTGGCGAGGCCGCCGTATATATCCGAGCCCGGAAATATAAAGCCGCGGTTATTGCACAGTGCAACTATCTTATCCATGGTAAGGTTTGCCATTATATATTTCTCCTTTCGGCAGAACTGCCAAAATATTATTCGCTTTTTCAATAATAACACGGCCTCGCCTTTTCTTCAACCCGAAAAAAGCCTATTTGCACACAAAATAGCTGTTTTGCGTACTATATCGTAGAACGGCGTTCAGCGCCCGAAATTAAAGGAGGCAATGCAATATGTGTAACTGGGGAAATAACAGTTGGTGGATAATAATCCTCTTGCTGCTCATCGGCTGGGGCAATAACGGCTGCGGCTGCGACAATGGCTGCAATAGCGGCTGC
>CALCEX010000090.1 GCA_937900325.1 uncultured Clostridia bacterium
CGCATTAAGCGGCCTATCCCTTGGCGCTGTGCGCATTCTTTATGTGTTCTTCCATTGCCTTCTTAGCGGCCTGCGCATCCTTCGCTTCCATTGCGGCGAATATGGCCCTGTGTTCCTCAAGGGATTCATTGGAGCGGGCAGGCAGGTTGAGATTGCTGGCGCGCGCCCGGCGTATGTTCTGATGCAGCGAACCCAAAATATGCTTAAGCATCCTGCTGTCGCTGGCCTTGTAGATTATATCGTGGAACTCGTTGTCAAGCCTTGTCAGCTGGTTGGCGTCTCCTTTTTTTGTATAGAAATCCATCAGCTCCAGCTTCTCTGTCAGCCCGTCCATCTGCTCTTTGGTTATCCTCTGGGTAGCCCAATAAGCCGCCTGACCCTCGAGTATCTGGCGGATCGTAAATATATCGTCTATATCGTTTTCGGATATGGCCTGAACCATCGATCCGCGATTTGGTATGGATATCACAAGGCCCTCCAGCTCCAGCTGCTTCAAGGCTTCTCTTATAGGCGTGCGGCTTACCTCAAGCTCCTCGGCAAGGCGCGTCTCCACGAGAAAGTCCCCGTCCTTATAGCTTCCGTCCAGTATGCCGTCGCGAATATGATTGTATACCTTTGTAGTCAGCGATTGCTTATCGCTCAAATCAAAAAACATATTTATCTCTGCCTCTCCTTCGGAGCGAAATTACTTTTTATATTGTACACCCGATATTAAAAACATTCAATCATACATGTATTCTTTGTATACAGCTCAGGCGGCATTTATCCCCAAAATACCCCTCGCATTGGCCATAGATCATAGGGCAATACTAAAGCATACAATAATTTGACCATGAGGATATTTTTTGCATGAAGAAATTATTTGCCATTTTCTCCGTTCTGCTGTGCTGCCTGTGCTGCGCCGCCTGTTCCTCCGGCTATTCCTCCATAGAGGAGGCGGAAGCCGACGGCGCTCGTTTGGGGGAATGTATAACAATAGACGGAGTAAATGTCTCAGGCATGAGCCCTGCCGGGGCGTTCGAGACTGTGGAAGCCGCCCATACAGAGGCGCTCAGATCGCTATACTATACCATATCAGCCGGCGAAGACAGCCTTGACATATCCGGCAGCCTGCTGCCCATAGCCTTCAATACCCGCGAAGTCATACTCGAGGCGCTGTCGCTGAAAAAGCACTGGCCCGCCGCCAACGGGGCCCGCGAGCTCCGCACCTCCATGGCGGCAGACGGCGGCGAGCTGAAGGCCGCGCTTGAAAAGCGCTCCGCCTCGCTGCAATGCGCCCCCAAAAACGCCGGCGCAAGCTATGATAAGGCCAATGGCGGCTTTCGCTATACCGAGCACCACGAAGGACGCAGTATAGATTTCGACGACCTCGCATCCCAGATATCCGACCTTATCGCGGGCAACAGCGGCGGCAGCGTCATAGCCAGGTCCTCCCCCCTCACGCCGGAATACACTATCGACATGGCAAAAGCGGACACACAGCTTATATCCGAATTTTCCACATCGTTTGCCGGCCGTACATACGGTAAGGCAAACCGGGTATTCAACATATGCAAGGCGGCAGACATGATAGACGGGGTCACCCTCGCCCCAGGCGAGGAGTTCGACATGAACGCTTCCCTTGGCGACCGCAATAAGAATAACGGATGGAGGACCGCCGCCGCCATAAAAGAGGGCGCCTATGTTCAGGAATACGGCGGCGGAGTATGCCAGGTATCCACTACGCTGTACAACGCAGTATTGATGGCAGACCTTGAGGTGACGGAAAGGAAGCACCATTCCTGGCCGCTGGGGTATGTTGATATAGGCCGCGACGCCACAATATCTACCGGCGGGCCAAACTTCAAATTCAGGAACACACAGGAAGTACCGGTGACCATAGCGGCGGCCGCCGATACCGGGGCAAAGACCGTCACTGTAAGGATATACGGCCGCCCCCTGCCCGATGGACAGTATATTGAGCTTACTTCAAAAAAGATAAAGGCGCTGAGCAATCCTGCAACAGATACCGAGTTTGACTATTCGCTCGCTCCGGGCCAGAGTAAGATCATCCGCAAGCCGCGAAGGGGCAGCGTAGCGGAAAGCTACAAGCTGTATTACGATGCGAATGGCGGCCTGATAAAAAAAGAGCTCGTAAGTACGGATACCTACCGCTCCATATCAGGCATAGTCAGCGTTTCGCCATATTAACCAAAAAGGCCGTCCTTTTCGGACGACCCTTATCGTGTTTGGTATCAGTTCTCGCTTGCAA
>CALCEX010000091.1 GCA_937900325.1 uncultured Clostridia bacterium
ACATTGAAAATCTCCTTATCTCTTGTTGATATCCCGACAAAACGGGCAGTATACAAACCTTGTTTATTTTATACTTTAGTATCTGCCATGTCAACGGAATAACGGCCTGTTTTAAAAATTGCCGCAATTTTACCATTCATACAGCTGCGGGTCGCAGTCCATCAAAAATTTCAATGGTCAAATCCGGCTATTTAGTATAAAATTATGGTAAGTGCTTTATTTTTTGCGTTCATATGGGTTATCCTTATATGGTGAAAAGCGTTTTATTCGGAGGTGGCGTCGCCAATGAAAAATCTTCCAAACATACTCACTCTTGTGCGCATAGTCTGCGCCGGGGTATTTGCCCATTTCTTCGTCTGCCATCAATACAAGGCCTGTGTGGCGACCTTCATTATATCCATGGTCAGCGATGTGCTGGACGGGGCTATTGCCAGAAAATACGGCTGCGTATCAGACCTTGGCAAGGTGCTGGATCCGTTTGCAGACAAAATAACGCTTCTTGTGGTATCCATATGCTTCTATGCGGAAGGCTGGATAAACGGGCTTATGCTTGCCGCTGTGATAATAAAAGAAAGCCTTATGATAATCGGCGGGCTGATAATGCTTCGTTCCAATGTAGTGGCTTATTCCGATCGCTTCGGCAAGGCCTCCACCGTGCTGTTCTGCGCCAGCATAACAATGGCGCTTCTGTCAAAATTTCCTCTTCCGAAGCTGCTCCACGACGTATGCGGCCTGAGCACGGCGCTGTTCTGCATGTCCATAGTATGCTCCTTCATAGCCCTTATCCATTACGCGCGCACGCAGTTCATGCACCGTAAAGCATAGCTTCCTGCCATAAAAAGGCCGGCCGCCTCAAGAGGGCGGCCTTTTCCATGCACCAGATACGCACTCCGTTCATATTATTACAGAACAGTAAACTGATATGGAGGAATATGCTTATCATGAAAAGACTGACAGCTTTGCTGCTGTGCCTTATTACTCTGTTTGCGCTTACAGCCTGCGGCAAAGGCGAAAGCGGCCTGCGCAAGGTAACGCTCAACGAAGTCACCCGTTCCGTATTCTACGCCCCGCTTTATGTAGCCTGCTCAAAGGGATTTTTTGCGGAGGAGGGCCTTGAGGTGGACATTGTCACAGGCGGCGGCAGCGACGCCAGCATGACGGCGCTGCTCTCGGGCGAAGCGGACGCAGCGCTCATGGGCCCCGAAACAGGCATATATGTGACAAACC
>CALCEX010000092.1 GCA_937900325.1 uncultured Clostridia bacterium
TGTCCCGCCATATTATCCATTCCGCCGCCAGGTGTATGTTTTCCCCGGATACAAAGTCGCAGCCCTTTTGCATCAGCTCTAATATGGCGGCATGATCTGCGCTTCCCTCCATGCTCTCCATTGCGCCGCCGAACATGAGCCTGTGTACGGGATCGAGCTTATCCTTATCAAATGCCCCGCGGGCGTAAAACACCCTTATCCGGCTGTCTGTAATGCCCGTGTTTCTTTTCAGCTCAAATACGGTATCCGCTCTTTTCTCCTCAAGGCCCACGGCGCATACTCCCGCTATTTTAAACCTTGCCGCTGCGCAGGCATATCCCCTTATGCGTCCATCCATAACGCAGCCCATGTAAAAGATCTCGCCGTCGGAAGCGCCCGCGCTTTGCAGCGGCGATGCGGGCATCCCCACGGCTTTGGATAAAAGCTCCGCATACCGCCGAGTGCTTCCGTAATTGCTCCGGTATATTATAGACTTTATCATAAAAAACGCCCCTCTCCGGCTTATGCTGCCCGATAAGAGGGGTTTTTATTTTAAAGCTCGTTGACCGGATTTTTTTTATAAACGTTAAACCGGTATTTTAATCCGCCGTAGTCCCTTTCCCCGCCCTGCTCTGCCAGGCGCCAATCAGGCATGCCCCGTATATCCGGGAAGAACCGGTCTGCGTTGCCGCAGGCTTCCACCTCTGTAACATACGCCCTCTCGCATTGATCCAGCAGCATCGCATAGATGCTTTCCCCTCCTATTACGAAGGCTTCATCCCGGCCTATCGCCGCTTTCAGCTCATCTATGCTGCTCACGGCATAAGCGCCCTCCGGCACGCTGCCCTTATTGCGGGTAAGCACTATGTTGCGGCGGTTCCCAAGGGGTCTCCCTCCCGGCAGCGACTCCAGCGTTTTGCGTCCCATTATGACGGTCTTGTTTGCTGTCATCCGCCGAAAATACGCCATATCCTCCGGGATGCTAAAAAGCAGGCCGCCGTCCTTTCCTATTCCGTTATTCTTGTCAATGCAGACTATAATA
>CALCEX010000093.1 GCA_937900325.1 uncultured Clostridia bacterium
CGCATCTGCCGAGCACCCGGGCAGCAATGGCCTGATACAGCAGCCTGCCGTTCATCATGACGTCCATGGCTGCGTTAGGCGTGTGTATCTCAATGCCGTTGATCCTCCGCTTCCAGAGCGTCCTGACACTATCAAGGGCCGCGTCCGCGTCCTCTTTCAGGCATTGCCGTATCTCATCCTCTCCGCCTTCGCCAAGCGCGAACACCAGCCGTATCTCCTCCCCCGGGGCAAGGTTCACCTGGCTGCGCAGGGCGGATGCCCCTCCCCACCCGCTGCCCCCGGCCAATATATCGGCGTCCCAGCCCCGGCCGAATATCGCCTCCCTGTCAAAGCACTTTTCGGCTTCGCCGTTTATGAGAGCGATATACGCCGCCTCGCCGCCGTCCTTATCCAACAGGTTCCTTGCGCATATGCCGGCTTCCATCGGGTATGCGTATATGCCCTGCCTCCTCTGAACCGGCCCCAGCGCCCACTCCACTCCGTACATTACGCTCAGCTCCCGTCTTGCGCCGCCGGGATTGGCTATACTCAGCACCGAGTATTTTACGTTGAGCCGCTCATGGACGAACACCGTAAGGCTGGTTTTAAGCCCGCAGTCCCCTGAAAGGAACTCCGAATAGCCATAGCCGTGCCGTATTATGCGCCGCCCCTGCATAAGGCTTGCAAAGGGCGAAAACGTCTCGCCGCTTATCATATCGGTTATCAGCATGAACTCCCCCTGCGTATCCTCTGCCGGGGAATCGTACCACGGGGTAAGCTTATGCTCCCGGCTGTTGCCCCGCCAGGTATGCCCGCCGCCCCGTTCCGTAACTATGCAGCCGAAGGTATCGTTGGCTATCACGTTGCACCACGGCATAGGCAAAATCTGTCCCGCCTCAAGGGTAATGACGTACTCTCCATTTTTATCAAAGCCGCCGAGGCCGTTATCAAAGCTCAGCTCCGGCCGCCCTATGTCTATGCAGCCATGCTTATAGCCGTTATAGCTTCTAAGCTCCGCCTCCCTTATGATAGATGGGGCAAACTGCCTGTTCAGGCTGACGTCCGCCATTATTTCCACCATAGCGGCGCAGCGCAGGGCAGCCTCCTCCCCCTCCTTCAGCTCAAAGCCGTTGATAAGATGCGCTCTGCCGCAGCCCATCTCCTCCGCCATTATGGACGCCATACGCTCCCGCAGCTCGTTTCGGTATTCGCTCGGGTAGCGGCCCACCGCGATAATGTCCACGGGCAGCAGCCTTTTTGCCATGTATTTCGAAAACTCCATAAGCGAGCGCAGCAGCCTCAGCTCGGTAATGCGCTGTATTTCTACCAGCATCACTGGTCTGTCGCCCGATATGCCGTGCTTCCACAGCGCTTCCGTCCCTCCCGGCTCAACGGCGCCGTGCTTTACGGGTACCTCCAGCAGCAGCCTTGCCGCGATCCTTTCAAACAGCTCCGCCTTGCCGTATTCCGTAGCCGTTTCCCTCAGCAGTCCGCCGGTCTGCGCCTCGCTCATGGAAAAGCACTCATTGAGCCGTCCCTGCAGCTCCCGGCAATCCTCCAGCGCACGCTCACAGCTCCCGGCATAGCCCATGATAAACCAAAACTCCTGCCCCTCGCCGGGAGCTACCGTCGCCTCGCTCCGCGCCCCGAAATACGGCAATACCGGACATTCGGCATTTTCAGTTTGCAGCATAGGGCGCATCATGGCCTGCTCCGGTGTTTTCAGCCGTCCCAGCGCCTTTAGCCTGTCTGCGCAGTAATTCACCTGCCCCTTTGATATCAGCCTGCCGTACAGCCAGCCCGCTGCCTTTCCCCGCTTTTCAAAAAGCAGCGCGCCGTCCTTGATATGGGCGTCCACCGTAAGCCTGCTGAAGGATGGATG
>CALCEX010000094.1 GCA_937900325.1 uncultured Clostridia bacterium
ACTATGGCAGTCTTGTCCTTTGTAAAGTCGCCATAGACCGTAACGCCCTCTATGTCCTTCACGCCCTCATAAAAGCGCAGCATAAGCGAGCGCTCCTTCGCATGTATGGTTTCTACGCCGGTCTCGGATATAAACCTTGCCGCAGCTCCCAGTCCCGCTATGCCGTGGCCGTTCAGCGTACCCGCCTCCAGGCGGGTAGGGTACTCTGCCGGCTGCGTCCTGCTGTATGACTGCACCCCGGAGCCGCCCACCTTAAAGGGGCGTATTTCTATGCCCTCCTTAACGCATATGCCGCCGGTGCCCTGCGGGCCCATAAGCCCTTTATGCCCGGTAAAGCACAGCACATCTATGCCCGTTTTTTCCATATCGATAGGCCAACAGCCCGCCGTCTGGGATGCGTCAACTATCACCAATGCACCGTGGTCATGGGCTGTTTTTGCAATTTTCCCTATATCCAGAACTGTCCCCGTAAGGTTTGAAGCGTTAGTGCATACTACGGCCTTTGTATTAGGCTTCATAAGCCTCTCAAAGTCCGTATGATCCACATTGCCAAGCTTATCCGCAGGCACGAAGCTCAGCTCTGCGCCCCGCTCCGCCTCAAGGCGGTAAAGGGGACGCAGCACAGAATTGTGTTCAAGATCCGTCGATATTACATGGTCGCCGGGGCCGATAAGTCCGTTTATTGCCATGTTCAGCGCCTCGGTGGAATTCGCGGTAAAGGCCACATGGTCTGCCCGCGGGCAGCCTAAAAGCGACGCCAGCCTTACGCGGGCATCGTATACGGTACGGGCAGCGTCAAGGGCCTCCTCATGGGTGCCCCTGGCGCAGTTGCCCATAGATTGCATTGCATGAACTACCGCGTCTATTACCTGCTGAGGTTTACGCAGGGTGGTTGCGGCATTGTCGAGATAGATCACGGCTTGATGACCTTTCTGGCCTTAGCCAGAGTTTCTACTATCGTATACATATTGGTTACGCTGCCTACCGCCAGCTTATCGGTAAAGCCATAGAAGTTAAGGCAGGTGCCGCAGGTGAGTATCTTCACACCCTGAGCCTCCATGCTTTTGAGATCCTCCAATGATACGGAGCCCTCGGTAGTGAGCTTGGCGCCGCCGTTATAGAACAGCATGGTCTCGGGCAGTATCTCAAGCTGGGATACCGCATAGATGAAGCCTTTCATAAGCGTATGGCCCAGATCGTCTGCGCCGCGGCCCATTGCATCCGTATCTATTGCAACCACGAAATCGCCCCTGCTGTCGACATGGCAGGAAAGATCCTCACCGCCCATTGTCAGGGGACCGTTCACCTCCATAGTAATGGAAAAAAGGTTCTCTCCAAGCTTTTCGCTTCTGCTTTTTAGGCCCTTGCTGTCGGCAAGGCGGGTAAGGTTCTGTATGGCTATCTCGTTGTCAACCTGTACCTCAAGGGTGCCCGCCTCCTTGAATTCGCCAAGAGCCCTGGTAGCCTTTACTACCGGTATCGGGCATTGTTCGCCTATCGCGTTTACCTTTACGTTTGCCATTTTGTTATTCCTCCTTAAATGGTTTCTTGCTATTCTTGTTCTGCCTGGGCTTTTCGCCGCCGCAGTTCCTTACATAATTCAAAAATGCCTG
>CALCEX010000095.1 GCA_937900325.1 uncultured Clostridia bacterium
CCCATAATGGGCGCCGCGGCGTTCCTTATGGCGGAAAGCACCGGCTTTACATACGCTCAGGTGGTAAAATCCGCCATAATACCGGCGGTGCTGTATTTTGCGGGCATACTGATAAGCGTTCACCATGAGGCCCGCAAGATAGGCCTCAAGGGCATGGAGGACAAAGACATACCCAGGATAGGCGTCGTTATGCGGGAACGGGGCCATCTGCTTATGCCCCTGGTATTTATGATATATATGCTTTCCGCAAAGGTCACCCCCACCTATGCGGCGCTGGGCGCGATACTTGCCTCTCTCATGGCATGCAGCATACAGTGGCTGTCCCTTATACCGGTTGGAATGATGGTGGCCGGCATGAATACGGGACTGCATTTTACCGTGTACTCCCTTGCCGCCATAGGCATATGGCTGGCGATATGCGTTATACGCGGCTGCCGGATACGGGTAAAGCTTACCGTCAGGGAATGGATAAACGCGGCGCTGGGGTTCGATCCTTACGATATGATAGTTGACGCGCTGAAAAAGGGCTCCCGCGGCGTTTTGTCCGTTGCCGTTGCCTGCGCAATGGCGGGCATGATAGTAGGCACCGTTACCCTGACCGGCCTCGGACTCAAGCTGGCTACCGGCCTTGCGCAGATAGCGGGCAATAACATCTATCTGCTGCTGTTCTTTACCATGATCTCCTCCATAGTGCTGGGCATGGGCGTGCCTACTACGGCCAACTATCTTATAACCTCCACCATATGCGCCCCTGCCATAATAAATATGGTATGCATGATGCGGGGGGTCCCCGTGACCGAGCCCACCATGGCCATAATAATGAGCGCCCACCTGTTCGTCTTTTATTTCGGCATAGTGGCGGATATTACCCCTCCCGTTGCCCTCGCCGCAATGGCGGGCTCCGCTATTGCCAAGGGTGAGCCGTTCAAGACCGGCTTGAACGCAACGAGGCTGGCCATAGGGGCGTTTATTGTCCCGTATATATTTGTTATGAATCCCGCCATGCTTATGATAGACACTACGGTATGGGCGGTAGTACAGAATGTCGTAACGGCGCTCATAGGAATGTATGCGCTGTCCGGCGGCCTTGCCGGCTTTGTTCAGGATCACTGCAAATGGTATGAGCGGATACTGCTAATCGCAGGAGGCCTGGGAATGATAATACCCGGCACCGTCTCCGATCTGATCGGATTTGCCATACTGGCGGCCATATTCGCAATACAGCGCAGGCGTTACAGCCTGACCCACAAGATAACCGCGTAAGCAAAGAAAAAACAACAGGGGGGCGTCACGACGGTGACGCCCCTCTTTTTTCTTACCTTGCTTTTATTTTATGAACCCGAATACGTTGAGTATTACGATTATCATGAACAGCGGTATTATCACATACGCACTTATCTTATTCCAAAGGTTTATGCTGCCGT
>CALCEX010000096.1 GCA_937900325.1 uncultured Clostridia bacterium
CCTTGCCGCCTTCTGGGCAGGAGCGTTCGCTGGTGCAGTACCCGGAATAATACTGCATATACTGCTGATACCGCTGCTTGTAATGGCGCTGGAAAAGGCCAATCTTATATCGAGATAACAGGATAAATTTAAACCGGGAGAGTTTTTAAGCTCTCCCGGTTTTCATTATGCTTATTTATCCAGCTTTGCGGCGAGATCCTCCAGCGCTTCGCTCAGCGCCTCCTCAAAGGATGGGTGGGGCCGCATCACCTTCAGCAGGCCCTCCACCGTAAGATGGTTCGCCATAGCCTCGGATATTTCGCTTATCATGTCAGAGCTGTGCTCACACATAAGCTGCGCGCCTATTATTTCGCGGGTTTCGGAATTGGCTACGATCTTCATAAAGCAGCGGCCCGGATCGGCAATAAGGGTTCTGGCGTTTCCAAACATCACGCATTTGCCCGTCTTTGCGGCTATTCCCGCTTCTTTCGCCTCAGCCTCCGTAATTCCTACCACCGCTATCTCGGGCCGGCAGTATATGACGCTGGGCACAACGTTCATATCCACGCTGTTCTCTATGCCGTTCATCATATCGACGCATGCCGTGCCCTGGGCGGAAGCGACATGGGCAAGCTGAATCTTTGCGGATACATCGCCTATGGCGTACACGCCGGGTATACTGGTTTGATACTTTTCGTCTACCTTTATGCTCCTGCGATCCATTTCGGGCATGAGTCCCTCCGCAAACAGGCCGTCCATATAGGGTTTGCGGCCTATGGCGCAGAGCACAGCCTCCCCGGTTGCCGAGTTGTCCTTACCTTTTTCGCTGAAGCGCACCGTGATGCCGTTTTCGTCCTTCTCCACACATTGTACCATGGAGTTGACGAACACATTTACGCCCTGCTTTTTAAGTATCATGGCGAGATTTTGCCCGAGCTCGCGGTCCATATTGGGTAAAAGCCTGTCCATTCCCTCTATGACGGTGACCCTGCAGCCGAGGTCGCTGTAAAAAGTGGCGAATTCTATGCCTATAACGCCGCCGCCGATTATTATTATGGACTCATACAGATGGTCGCAGCCCTCCAGCAGCTCATCAGAGGTCATGACCCCCGGAAGATCTAATCCTGTTATGGGCGGGCGGGCCGGTACCGAGCCCGTAGCGGCGATTATCCTTTCCGCAGCCAGCTCTTCGCAGCCGCCCTCGTTCAGCTCCACATGCACGCGGCCCGGAGCGGTTATCTGGGCGCGTCCCCTTATCAGCTCTATCTTTGCGCCCTTAAAAAGGCTTTCTATGCCGGAGCTGAGCTTGGCGGATATCTGCCTCTTGTAGGCAAATATCTCGCTCATGTCCGCGCGGGCGCCCTCGACGTGTATGCCTATGCCGGCGCTTGCCGTAGCGGCATGATATGCCTCTGAGGAATGGAGCAGCGTCTTTGTGGGTATGCAGCCCCTGTTGAGGCAGGTGCCGCCCGCCTCCCGGTTTTCTACGACCGCGACCGTCATTCCCAGCCTGGCGGCGCGCAGCGCGGCAATATAGCCGCCGGGGCCTGCGCCTATCACTATCAGTTGGTATTCCTTCATATAATATCAAATCTCCTGTTCTCGGATCATACGGCAAATATCGGCTGCAATATCGGGGCAGGCCTTCTCTGCGGCAAGGCATAGAGCGGCCTCGCCGAAGCTTTTTCCCTCAAAGGCCATCTTCAGCTTTTCGGCTATGCTCCAGTCCATCGAGTCGGAATACACCTCCGCCTCCCTCACCATGCCGCTTTCCACCATGAGCTGTATCTGTATGCCGCCCCACGGAAACCTTCCGCCGCACTCAAAGGTAAAGGGTATCTCACGGCCGAACCGCCACTTCCAGCTTCCGTATTTTTCAAACAGCGGCCGTATGGCTTCCCTGTCCTTTTCCGTCAGGCCGATCTCCCCATACGGCAGGCCGTACACCTCTCCAAACGCCTCGGCGAGCTTCTGAGAAAGCAGCTCTATTGTGATATCAGGCGCAAGCTCCTTCAGGTTGATCACCCTCGAGCGAACCGAATCCACTCCCTTTGACGACAGCTTGGCTTTCGATGGGTTGAGATACCTGCCCATTTTTCCCCGGTCCACGTCCACCATAAGCGTGCCGTGATGGTATGCCCGATAGCCGTTCTTGTAAAATGCGTTGCCGGAGAACTTGCGTCCGTCTGAGAGTATATCGTTGCGCCCGGAACGTTCGACCTTCACGCCCAGCTTTTCACACGCAAGCTCTATCACTTTAAGCTGCTTGTCAAGATCGTAATCCTCCTCGGGGACCAGAAAGGTAAAGTTCAGGTTGCCGAGATCGTGAAAAACCGCGCCTCCGCCCGAAAGCCTCCGGGCCAGCTTTCCCCCCTCATCCTCCAGAAGGGTCGTGCGGCATTCCTTGAAAGCATTCTGGTTGCGGCCTATCACCACTGTATTCTGGTTCTGCCAGAGATACAGCGTGCAGCAGCCCTTTTCAGTATTTTGCAGCAGATATTCCTCGACTGCCAAATTGAAAAAGGGGTCAAAGCTTTGACCCCTGTAAAGCTTGAGTTTATCTATCATTATTCGCCTTTATATTACGCTTTTTTATAGCGGACGATCGGGTTTCGCGCCGCCTTGACCTCGTCAGGCCTGCCTATCTGCGCATTATGGGGAGCTCCGTGCATATATTCGGGGTCGGTATGGCCCAGCTCATACAGCTTGCGGTATACCTCCGCCGCCCAGTCCAGGGTATCCCTGCTCTCGGTCTCGGTGGGCTCCAGCATAAGCGCCTCGTGCACTATCATAGGGAAATACATTGTTGGGGGATGCATCCCGTAATCGATCAGCGACTTGGCAACGTCCAGAGCGGTGACCCCCGTCTCCTTCTTGAAGCCGGAAAGATCGAGTACGAACTCATGCATACAGATACGATCGAATGCGGGCTCAAAGGTGCCCTGTATTTTCCGCATGAGGTAATTCGCGTTGAGCACGGCATTCTTCGCCGCTTCCGGTATTCCCTCGCGGCCAAGAGTCATGATATAGGTCAGAGCCTTGACTACTACCAGGAAGTTGCCTGCAAAGCCGCGCACCTGGATATGGCCCTCGCCTTCCATCATGGCGCTGTGGGGCAGGAACTTGGCAAGGAAGTCCTTGCAGCCGACCGCGCCTGCTCCCGGGCCGCCGCCGCCGTGAGGCGTTGCAAAGGTCTTGTGCAGGTTCATATGTATGCAGTCGAAGCCCATGTCGCCGGGGCGGACAACGCCCATTATCGCGTTGAGGTTTGCGCCGTCGTAGTAGCACAGGCCGCCCGCCTCATGCACGAGACGGGTTATCTCGAGTATGTTCTCATCGAATATGCCTACCGTATTTGGGTTAGTCAGCATAAGGCCGGCAGTATCGTCGCCAAGGGCCGCCTTCAGCGCCTCGAGATCAACGCAGCCATTGGGAGCGGAGGCTATATTCACCACCTGATAGCCGCACATGGCCGCTGTGGCGGGGTTGGTGCCATGGGCGGAATCCGGGACTATTATCTTATTGCGCCTGGTGTCTCCCCGGCTGTCGTGGTACTGCTTGATGAGCAGCACTCCGGTAAACTCGCCGTGGGCGCCCGCGGCAGGCTGGAAGGTCATATCCGCCATTCCGGTGACCTCGCAAAGATACCTGCGTATGGTATCGAGCACTTCGCGGCAGCCTTCGGTGGCGTGCTTCGGCGCGAGAGGGTGAATTGCCGTAAAGCCCGGCAGCGCAACCATCTCCTCGTCAATGCGGGGATTATATTTCATTGTGCAGGAGCCCAGAGGATAGAAGCCGCAGTTCACGCCGTGTACCCTGTGGTTCAGCTCGGTATAATGGCGGGAAATATCAGTCTCGCTCATTTCGGGCAGCGCGGGCTTTACTTCACGCTGAAGCTCCCCGGGGAGCTCTATGGTATCCACATCGCACCTGGGCAGTATTGAGCACTTGCGTCCGGGCGCGCTCTTTTCGAATATCAGCTTCATTACGCAAGCACCTCCTTGACTACTTCTATGGCCCTGTCAAGCTGAGCCCTCGTTACCTTCTCGGTGGCGCACCACAGTATGCCGTCCTCTAAGGGCAGGCCGCCCAGTATGTCCGCATCCTCAAGGGCCTTGAGCACCTCATCCTGGCGCGGCATCTCAGTCACGAATTCATGGAAG
>CALCEX010000097.1 GCA_937900325.1 uncultured Clostridia bacterium
CTTTGACGACCTTTTTAAAGATAAAAAGCGCGTGGTGCTGCTCAACAAGAGCGATTTGGCTTCTCCCGCGCTTACCAAGGCATGGGTGGCGGAATATAAGAAGAACGGCATAGACGCCAGCGAATTTGTGGCGACGAACTCTGCGAAGAAAAAGGCGGCGCTGGAGCTGATGGAGAACGCCGCGAAGGAAAAGGTGGAAAAATCCCTTGCCAGGGGCGTAAAAAAGACCGTCCGCGCCATGATCGTCGGCATACCAAATGTGGGGAAATCCACGTTTATAAACCGAATTGCCGGAATGAACAGGGCGCAGGTAGGGGATAAGCCTGGCGTTACAAAGGGGCAGCAATGGGTAAAAATAACACCTTATCTTGAACTGATGGATACTCCTGGCCTGCTCTGGCCAAAGCTTGAGGACCCTCAGCTTGCCAGACATGTAGCGTATATAGGCTCCATTAAGGATGAGATAATGGACACGGAGGAGCTGGCGGCCAGCCTGCTTTTCGACCTGATGAGAATATGCCCGCAGGAGCTTATGGAGCGGTATAAGAAGCTGGAAAGGGATATGGCTCCGGAAGAGCTTCTTGAGGGCGTATGTAGGAGCCGCGGCTTTGTGCTGTGCGGCGGCGCACCGGATACTGAACGCGCGGCGCACATAGTGCTGGACGAATTCCGGGCGGGCAAGATAGCCCGGGTGACTCTGGACGATCCGCAGGGGGAGAAAAATGCCCCGGAAAAATGAAGATAAAAGGCTCAGGGAGCTTTGCAGGATAGAGCGCGAATACTGGAACAACGGCATACTGCCCGGCGGCATGGACGAGGTGGGCAGGGGGCCTTTGGGGGGGCCGGTGGTGGCGGCCTGTATAGTGCTGCCGCCCGAGCCGCTGATAAAGTACGTCAACGACTCCAAAAAGCTCTCCCCCGGGCGGAGGGATAAGCTGTACCCTCAGCTTATCGACAGCGCTCTGTCCGTGGCTACGGGATGGAGAGGGCCTTCAGAAATAGATGAGATAAACATACTCAACGCCACCAGACGAGCCTTTAAGGAGGCCTTTGATAAACTGGACAAAAAGCCGGAGGTAGTGCTCCTTGACGCCATATCCGGCCTGGATATACCCGCAGAGCAGCATTCATTCATACACGGCGACGCGCTCAGCTACCTTATTGCGGCAGCATCGATCGTGGCAAAGGTACAGAGGGACGATTACATGATGGAAATGGACGCGCTGTATCCGGAATACGGATTTGCCAGCAACAAGGGCTATGGCACGGCGGAGCACATAGCGGCGCTCAAAAAATACGGTCCATGTCCCATACACAGGCGCAGCTTCATAAAAAAATTCGCAGGGGAATGATCTATGCCGGATACCAGCAGGATAAGCAAGGGAAGGCGCGGAGAGAATATGACCGCGGAGTATCTTATACGGCAGGGCTTTGTGCTGCTGGAGCGCAATTACAGGCGGATGGGCTGCGAGGTGGATATAATCGCAATGGACGGCGGCGCAACCGTATTTATAGAAGTTAAGGCCAGAAGCAGCCGGACTGTGGGGCTTGGCAGGGAGGCGGTAACATACGCAAAGCAGCGCAACATAATAAAGGCCGCCTCAGCCTATCTTACCGAGAATGGGCTCTGGGATACCCCGGTTCGCTTTGATGTGGCGGAGGTGGATCTTGTGGAATGCGCGGTAGAGTATATTAAAAATGCCTTTCAAGTGTGATTTTTCTTTATATGGGTGTGGATGTGGGCGATTTGTGGTAAAATAATACATATAAATTACACGCTGAGGTAGTATGCGAAGATTTTTTCTTATAATTTCTGTTTTTCTCATGGCGCTGTTTCCGTTGTGCGGGGCATATGCCGAGGAACAGGTATATATCGAGAATTCCGACTTTCAATATATGGATGCGGAATCTATGCCCTCGGGCTGGTATATCGACGCCTGGTATACCGGCGACGGGGATTTTTTCGTTGAGCTGGACGAAGCTGACGGGAATACATGCCTGCATATGACCAACCCGGTCCAGAACGACGTAAAGCTTTGCCAGGATATAGACGTTGAGCCGGATTCATATTACCGCATAAGCTGCGATATAAAGGTCCGCGGAGTGTCGGAAGGAGGCGGCGCGAAC
>CALCEX010000098.1 GCA_937900325.1 uncultured Clostridia bacterium
CGCTCGGTGTCGATGATTATATCCCCGATCATGTTGCGTATGGTGCCTATCAGGCCTACCTTTTTGCCCATGCGCTCGGCAATGGCTTTCAGCATATATGTGGTGCTGGTCTTGCCGTTTGTGCCGGTAACGCCTATCATCTGCATTTCCCTTGAAGGATAGCCGTAATACGCCGCTGCCATTTCGGCCATTGCGATGCGCGTATCCTCCACCAGTATCTGCGGAACGTCTATATCCAGCTTCCGCTCTACCACCAGCGCGGCGGCGCCCGCATCCACAGCCTGCTGAGCGTATTTATGCCCATCCGCGAATGTTCCCACTATACAGCAGAACACATCTCCGTGTTTCACCTTGCGTGAATTGTATACAAGCTCCCTTACCTCTGTGTCACTGCCTATAAGCTCATGTCGCGTAGGTCTGGCCAATTCGCTCAAAAGCATTGCGTTTCCTCCTCCCCGGCCCTGCAGCCTCAGTTCAAAATTTCTATATTGGAAAACTCCACAAGCACTTCCGTTCCCGCAGCGACTTCTTCCCCGGCGGCCGGAAACTGCCTTATTGCCGTACCGGTCTGATCCTCGGGCTCTATCCTGATGGCCAGCCCCTTGGCTGCAAGGGCATCGTTTGCCGCAAGCCTGCTCATTCCTGTTACATCAGGCACTATTACGGTCTCGCTGCTGACGGCTTCCTGCTCCGCGTCCGTCGCCGCCGTATACAGCAATACATCCGTACCGCGCTGCACCATTTCGTTGGCAGCCGGTACCTGGGCCGTTACCATATCTTCTTCATTATCCTGAAATTCAGCGTACAGGCCCGCTTTCTTGAGCGACTCCTTTGCCTCCAGTATGGTCATACCGGTAAGGTCCGGCACGCTCACGGTATCCGCGTTTTCAGTCGGCAGATAGCCATAATGGCGAAGCGTTTCCTCCATTACCTGCTTTACATATGGCGCCGCCACAGTGCTGCCGAATACGGTCCCGACCTTTGGTTCATCCACCAGTATCAGGCAGACGTATTCTGGATCGTCCGCCGGGGCAAAGCCTATGAATGAGGCTATGAGCTTGCCGCTTGCGATCTTCCCGTCCTCATACTTCTGCGCGGTGCCGGTCTTTCCGCCCACCCGGTAACCGGGTATTGAGGCGTTTTTACCGCTGCCCTCGGATACTACGCTTTCCAGTATCTCCCTCACCTGGGCGCTGGTGCTTTCGCTTATTACCCTGCGCACCATGGTGGGCTCATTTTTAAGTATCACCCTGCCGTTTCCGTTTACTATGCTGTCCACCACGTAGGGCTGCATCAGCTCTCCGCCGTTTACCGCAGCGCACACCGCCGTGCAGAGCTGTATGGGCGTTACCGCAATGCTCTGGCCGAAGCCTATGCGGGCAAGGGTGTTTTCGGTAATATATTTTTCATGGGTAACTATACCCGATGTCTCGCCGCTGATCCCGCTCCCGGTAGAAGAACCGAACCCGAAAGCATAGATGTAATCGTAAAAGGTGGATTTACCCATTGAAAGGGCCATCTGCATAAAAGCCGGGTTGCAGGAATTCTGCACTGCCTTTTTGAGCGTCTCATGGCCGTGGCCTCCGCTCTTCCAGCACTTGATCCTCTCTCCGTTCACTGTGTAGCTGCCGCTGCAATCATACTCATTGGCGGATGTCACCTTACCGCTGTCCAGCGCCGCCGAAAGGGTAATTATCTTGAAAGTGGAGCCCGGTTCATAGGCGTCCGTAACTATACGGTTACGGGAAAGTTCGTTCAGCGTCGTTACGTCGCTTCTGGGCGGATCGTTGGGGTCGAAGTCCGGCTGAGTTGACATTGCTATTATTCTGCCCGTCTTGCAGTTCATTATAATGCCCTGCGCCGTCTCTGCCTTATTGACCTCAAGAGCTTCTTTCAGCGCCTTCTCAAGGAAGGACTGCACCACGCTGTCCGTGGTTAGTTTTATATCGTAACCATCCTCCGGATCCAATATCTCCTGAGAGCCATAGGCTATTGCTCTGTGGTTGGCGTCCGTCTCGGTTATCATTCTGCCGTTTTCGCCGGCAAGGTATTTATTATATTTCTGCTCGAGGCCCGCCTGGCCGGTACCATCCACCGTAGTAAATCCCAGCAGCTGAGAAAACAGGCTTCCCTCAGGGTAATATCTTTTTGAGTCTATGGCGGTGTAAACGCCGCTGCCAAGCATCCTTGACTTTATCTCGTCTACCACCTCGCGCTCCACCTGGCGTTTCAGTATGACTTCTTTATAATAAACGTCATTGGAGTTCTTTTTGGTAGCCTGCTTCATTACGTATTCGCTGTCCAGATCCAGTATATCTGAAAGCTCGCGCACTATTCGCGGCAGATCCTCCTGCTTGCGGCTCAGCTGATAAGGGTTGAGCAGTACCTTGTACGCCGTTCCGCTCTGGGCAAGCACCACTCCGTTAGTATCGGTTATGGTACCGCGCGCAGCGTTCAGCGAAGTATCCTGCGTCTGCTGCTCCTGAGCCATTTCAGACAGCCTCTTGCCGTCAATTATCTGTATCCAGAACAGCCTTATTATCAAAAGCACGAAAACGGTCGCTATTCCGCCCAGAGCAACACACAGTCTTTTTTTGCCGGATACCGTAGGTCCTGCCATCAGCCGCCTCCAATTGTTATTGCGGCGAGCTCATACTCCCCGCGTCCGTTCCGTCTATTTTAACTATCTGGGACGCGGCGGGATAGCCGAGTCCCGCAGCAAGGGCGGCTTCCCGGGCTTCGTCGAGGTTCACGGCAGAATTGAGCCTTACCTCAAGTCTGTCCAGCGTCCTTTTGTTCTCCTCGATCGTGCTCTTATATTGATTTACCACCGCGTACTGCTCCGTTATGGTTGCGTAACGTACCATTATGGCCAGTATCGCTATGGCGGACATCAGTATTCCGCAAGTCACGGCCAGCCTTTGCAGCGGGCTGTATTTGGGCTTTGCCGCAGGCCGGGCCACAGCCTCTGTCTGCACGGTGTCGTCAGCCGCGGGCATTCTGTGGGTATACACCCGCATAGTGGACGACCTCGCGTACACATAATCGTTATCCAGTTTTCGCGCCGCTACTGCCATGTTATTCAGTACTCCGTCCGGTTATTCTAAAGCTTTTTTATCGCCCTGAGCTTGCTGCTGCGCGACCTTGGATTGTATTCCAGCTCGTCCTTATCAGGTACGATGGGTTTTTTCGTCAGTATTTGTGCCGTAGGCTTCTTTCCGCAGGTGCATATCGGCGCTTTGGGGTCGCATGTGCAAGGATGTTCAAAAGTTTTAAAAGCCTGTTTGACTATCCTGTCCTCCAGCGAATGGAAGGTTATCACAGCCATTACTCCGCCGGGGTTCAGCAGATCGTGGGCATTCCGTATAGCCTTGTCCAATTCCGCAAGCTCGCCATTTACTTCTATCCTTATGGCCTGAAAAGTCCGCCGCGCCGGGTGTGGGCCTTCTCTGCGGTTCGCCGCCGGTATGGCATATTTGATTATTTCCGCAAGCCTGGTGGTACTGTTTATCGGTTCCATTTCCCGCTCGCGCACTATGGCCGACGCCACCTTTGCGGCGTAACGCTCCTCGCCGTAGTCTCTTATTATCCTCGTCAGCTCGCCATGGCTGTATCCGTTGACCACATCATATGCGGAAAGGCTTGCCCTGTCGTCCATTCGCATATCCAGCGACGCTTCCTCATGGTAAGAAAAGCCCCGCTCAGGGGTATCCAGCTGATAAGACGAAACTCCCAGATCCAGAAGTATTCCTTCCGTGCCGGTGACGTTTTCATTTGCCAGCAGGTCTTTCATATCGAAAAAGTTGCCGCGGATAGCCTTGAATTTATCTCCGAACGGCTTCAGTCTCTCGCTTGCTGCGGCTATGGCCTCGCCGTCGCGGTCTATTCCGTACAGTCTTCCGTCAGTCAGCCGCTTGAGTATCCCCTCGGAATGCCCTCCGCCGCCCAGCGTTCCGTCCACGAATATTCCGCCCCGCTCCGGCGCGAGAAGCTCCAGCACCTCTTTGAGCATTATGGGTATATGGTGGAATTGCGTCATATGCCAAGCCCCGCAAGATAGCTGAGAGATTCCGTCATGGATTCCTCCCCGGCGTTATCCATCCTTTCCAGCTGCTCTTTCCATTTCTCGGCGCCCCATATTTCTATGCGGCTGCCCATGCCCACCAGCATGGCGTCGGAACTTATCCCGGCATACTCCCGGAGTGAATTGGGAATAAGTATGCGTCCCTGCTTGTCCAGTTCGCATTCGCACGCATTGGCAAACAGCCTTCGCATGGCGTTCTGCGCCTTCACATCGGATACGGCAACCTTTTTGAAGCGCTCCAGTATATCATTCCAGAGTTCCTCGGGCATGCCATAAAGACACCTGCTGTCGGCATTGCCCATCATATCGCGGGTAATGATGACGGTGTCTCCGAGATCGTCGCGCCATTTGGCGGGGATAAAGACCCTGCCCTTGGCGTCCACGCTATGTCCGAAAGAACTTATCAGCAACGCGGAAGCCTCCTCCTCCTCAATATATTCTCACAGATATTGAGTTAAGCTTATTATAGCAACTTCTCCACCACTTTGCAACACTTTAAACCACTTTTATGTTCATTTAATGGCCATTTACCTTTGTTTTTCGCCATGTTTTACCGTTTGATCAGCTTTGCGAAGAGCCGGAGCATATAAAAACCAAAAAACAAAAAGAGCGGCCGTAACCGTTCTTTTATGCTTTTTATTCATTTATTCGGCTTATATCTCCGTTATCAGCTTCGGGACAAAATCCAGATGGTCGGCGGAGCACAGCGTATATTCTATGCCGTTACGGATGCCCTCAAACGCATTACGGCATGCCTTGCCGTGAAGATGGCCGTATATCACCCGTTCCACTCCGTATTTCTCAAACATCTCTGTGAAGCCGCTTGGCGCCCGTTTCTCGTTGAACGGCGGGTAATGCAGCATCACAATGATGCGGCCTCCCTGCTTTGCACCGGACAGCGACAGCTGGAGGCGTATGACCTCCCGGTCGTATATTTTCTGGTCCTTTTCCGGATCAAAGCCAGAACTGCCCGGGCATATCCAGCCGCGGGAGCCTGCTATTGTGACGGAGCCCAACTCTACGGTATCGTTTTGCAAAGCATACATACAGCAGGGCAGCATATCCCTCACTTTGGAAACAGAGCCCCACCAGTAATCATGGTTGCCGCGCATTATCACCTTTTTGCCCGGCAACGCGGCAACATACTCTATATCCGGCCTTGCCTCATCGAGCTGCATGGCCCAGCTTATATCGCCCGGTATCAGCACCGCATCCTCATCGGACACGCGCTCGCGCCAGGCAGCCGCTATGCGCCCGGCGTGGTTATCCCAGTTGAGCCCGAATATGTTCATAGGCTTATTTGAACTGTGGGACAAATGCAGATCA
>CALCEX010000099.1 GCA_937900325.1 uncultured Clostridia bacterium
CCGTTTTTTTTAATTCTGGTTTGCAATATATGCTTCTTCCGATGTCATTCCGCCGTATACGCCCAGCAGCCATTCCTCATCTCCAACCTGCACGTCTATCTCCTCATCGTCGATATTCTTTACCCTGAGCCTCACTACAGCCGTCGTTTCCTCCAGCCTGCCCGTCGCCTCGCTCTCATACGCGGGCCAGTACACCTGTAAGCATATCTCCTCATCTGTGTCATAGGAGATAGCCGTAAGGGCTTTTTCCACGTATCCGGCTCCGCGTCCCACGGTATCCCATTTGCCGTATTCAAATTGCAGCAGGCCATTTTTGCTAACAGTAAACGCGGCGTAGCGCTGGTCTCCCCCGTTCCAGTAGCCGTATATCCTTTCCCAAAGGTCTCTGACTTCCTCCGCCCGGGCAGGACTTTTGGACGCTTCTCCGCCATTCGGCGTTTTTTCGGCAGCTTCGGGCCTCGCCTCTGCTCGCGGCGTTGCCGTACCGGCAGGCTCGCTGAGCGTGATGTCTATTACCTCATCCTCCTGCACCGCGCAGCCCGCCCAAAGGAGCAGCGCAAAAGCAGCCGTTATAATGATGATCCCCGCATCCTTTTTCATTGTATCCTCCGATCAAAGCTATATCTCAACTAAAGCATACCCTATTATGCACAGCTTTGGAATACCCGCAGGGGTTTTACGGCAAAATATTTGTTTTGTGCGTGCAAAATACCCTTGCCAAACACCTTGCCTTGTGTTAGAATAGCAATGTTTGATTTTAGCATATATGCTTACTGTCGGTAAGGAGGTGTAAATACATGAGTAAGTTCTGTGAAGTTTGCAACAAGGGTGTTATGTCCGGTAATCGCGTAAGCCATTCCAACAGAAAGACCCCCCATGCCTGGGCCCCCAACATTCAGCGCGTCAGCGTAGTAGTTGATGGTACCGTCACCAAGATGAACGTTTGCACTCGCTGCCTTCGTTCCGGCAAAGTTCAGCGCAGCGTCTGATTTTCAGCCAATGCAAATATAACAGGCCGATTCTCACCGGCCTGTTTTTTGTTGTGTTTTTTATAAGAGTACGCCTATAACGAACAATCTGAACAGAGCCGTAATTATACCCGCCCAGAAAAAGCATCTCAGAAAATTTACCTCAAGGCACAGCAGCAGCGTCAGCGTGATCAAAAATACCAAGCCGCATCTCAGAGTCCGCCGCTTACAGCATCCTCTTCTTATATATACAACGGACGGCCTTCTTTGCATGTTATCTCCTCCCTATTACATATTATGTAGATGGTATATTTTTGTTACGCCACGCACAGACGGCGCTTACAGGGAATACATTGGTGTATAAACAGTAAACGGAGGCTTTGTATGGCTGAAATATTGCTTGAAGCAGATCACGTCGGTCTTTCATACCACGAACTGGACGGTGAAACGCCGGCCGTTGAGGATATATCTTTCTCGGTTGAAAAGGGCGAATTTCTTTCCATAGTCGGCCCGTCCGGCTGCGGAAAAACCAGCATACTTTCAATGATAGACGGGCTCATGCAGCCCAGCCGCGGAAAAATAACCCTCTATGGAAAATCAAGACCCGGATATATGCTGCAAAGGGATCACCTGCTGGACTGGCGTACTGTGGAGGGCAACGTCCTGCTCGGCCTTCAGGTAATGGGTATGCTGAATGAAGAAACGCGGGCATTTACCAACAGCCTGCT
>CALCEX010000100.1 GCA_937900325.1 uncultured Clostridia bacterium
CCAAGGGTAAGATCCTGGTATCCGACCAGTCCTCCATGTTCCTCTCTCAGCCCTGTAATGTGTCTGATTACGGCATGATTTACGGCGGCGTACAGAAGAACATAGGGCCCGCCGGCATGGTGATCTGCATCGTTCGCGAGGATCTGATCCGCGACGCTTCCGAGCTGCCCGTATGGGTACCCACCTACTGCGCATATTCCACCCATGCCAACAATGGCTCCATGTACAACACCCCCAACTGCTGGAGCATCTATGTATGCGGTCAGGTCTTCAAGTATCTGAAGAAGATCGGCGGTCTCGAAGCTATGCATCAGCGCAATATTGACAAGGCCAAGGTCATGTATGACTTCCTCGACCAGTCCAAGATGTTCAAGGGTACCGTTGACAAGGAGTTCCGCTCCCTGATGAATATCCCCTTCGTGACCGGGAGCGCAGAGCTTGACGCCGAAGTAGTAGCCGCCACCAAGGCAGCCGGTTTTGACAACCTTAAGGGCCACAAGAGCGTCGGCGGCCTCCGCGCCTCCATCTACAACGCGATGCCCAAGGAGGGAGTAGAGGCTCTGGTCAAGTTCCTGTCCGAATTCGAAGCTAACTACAAGAAGTAATTTTATAAAGGAGAGAATTTCATGCGCATATTGGTAACTGACGGAATGGATAAGGACGCCCTTCAGGCCCTCAGGGATAACGGCCATGAGGTGGTTGAACAGTTTTATGCACCCGAGGAGCTTGGCGCAGCCCTGAAGGAGTTTGACGCCGTAGTAGTCCGCAGCGCTACTAAGGTCCGTGCCAACCACATAGACGAAGCCAAGGGCGGCAGGCTGAAGCTGATCATCCGCGGCGGCGTCGGCGTTGACAATATCGACGTCAAGTATGCGGAAGCAGCCGGCATCACCGTAAAGAACACTCCCCGCGCATCCTCACAGTCCGTTGCAGAGCTGGCTATGGCCCATATGTTTGCCTGCGCCCGCTTTATCTCCATCGCCGGCCACACCATGCGTGAGGGCAAATGGGAAAAGAAGGCTTACGGCAAGGGCATCGAGCTTCAGGGCAAGACTCTGGGCATCGTGGGCTTCGGCCGTATCGGCCAGCATCTTGGCGTAATGGCCAAGGCCATCGGTATGAACGTAATCGCCGAGGATATATTCCATATTCCCGGGATCGAAGAAAAGCTGGGCATACCCTATGTAGAGCTTGACGAGCTGCTTGCCAAGTCCGATTTTATCTCCGTACACGCTCCCGCCGTAGACGGCGGCGCCCTCATCAATGCCGAGACCATCGCCAAGATGAAGGATGGCGTAACCATTATCAACACCAGCCGCGGCACCAACGTTGATGAGGCTGCCCTGCTTGCGGCCCTTGAAAGCGGCAAGGTACGCAGCGCCGGCCTGGATGTTTACGCGGACGAGCCCGCCACCAACAAGGCCCTGTACAGCCACCCCATGGTATCCTGCACCCCCCATATCGGCGCAGCTACCAAGGAAGCCCAGAAGCGCATCGGCGCCGAGATCGTAGATATCATCCAAAACTTCGGCAAATAATCACGCATAATAAAAGGGCATGCACATTCGTTGTGTATGCCCTTATTTTTTTCAAGCGTCTCTCAGGAAGTATGCAGGACGCGGCATTTTTTTCAATTTACCTGGCTTTCGGCCAGCTTATTTTGCACCTTGCCGTTTAATTTGGTCTGCCTGTTCAGGCACAGCTCCTTCAGGCATTCCTCCGTCATGCCGGCGAGCAGGGCGCAAATGGCTTCCTCTGCTTCCGCGCCGTCGGTTTTCGTATATTCGCCGAGCACGTTGCGGACGGCATCATAGTACTGCGCGTACTGTTCGGCAGTCTTTTTCCCCGGCAGCGTGAAATAAACGGCACCGTAGGGCTCCTTTTTCACCAGATCCATCGCGCTCAGCGTGCGGATCATGGTATGGACGCTCGGCTTGCTGCAGCCGAGCTCCGATGCGAGCCTGGCGCTTCGTATTGCGCCATTCTTATCAGACAGGGCTCTCATTGCGAGCAGATACCGTATCTGGGAGGAAGATAGATTTATCCGATCGGCCATTATCACCTCCGGTCAAAAAATATGGGGCCGCAGGAGAATCTCCTGCGGCCCCTCAAAATGTCACTTCTTTTGATGGCAGGAGCCGCTCATCGGGCAGCCTGCGCAGCCGCACCCACAGGAGGACTTCCCTTTTTTATTGTTTCGGATCATATAGGCGATGATCGCCGCAACAACAGCCACTAAAACCGCACATATTATGATCGTTCCCAAATTTTCCGATATCCATGCGAACATGGTACCACCTCCCGTAAAAAACATTTACAGCGTAACTTTAACTTCCCTCGTCAGCTTTGTGGCCTCTTTATAAGGCTTGAAGAGCATATAGAGCATGAAGCAGAGAGTCGCAATGGCAGCTATCAGGCCGACTATATGCACATTGCCGGTAAAGGCAGAGCCAATCTGATAGATCATCAGCGATATCGCATAGGCGAACCCGCACTGATAGCCTATGGCGAACCAGGTCCACTTTGCGTTGTTCATCTCGCGCTTGATCGCGCCGATGGCTGCGAAGCAGGGGGCGCACAGCAGGTTGAACACCAGGAAGGAATAACCGGTAATGCCGTTGAATGCAGCGGCAAGATTCTGATACACGTTGCCGTCTCCGCCGCCGTACAGTATACCCAGAGTACCGACGATGTTCTCCTTGGCAACAAGGCCGGTAATGGAGGCCACTGCCGCCTGCCAGTTGCCCCAGCCCAGAGGCTTGAACACCCAGGCCAGCACGCTGCCGATGGCCGCCAGGATGGAGCAGTTTATCTCGTCCTCGCCCAGCATCCGGAAGGTGCCGTCAACAACGCCGAAGTATGTGGTGAACCATACGAATATGGTGGACAGCAGAATGATGGTGCCGGCCTTCTTAATGAAGCTCCAGCCACGCTCCCACATACTGCGCAGTACGTTGGACACGGTTGGCATATGGTAAGCGGGCAGCTCCATGACGAAGGGAGCGGGCTCGCCGGCAAACATCTTGGTCTTCTTCAGCATAATGCCGGAGATGATGATGGCAGCCATACCGAT
>CALCEX010000101.1 GCA_937900325.1 uncultured Clostridia bacterium
AATACTGCCGGAGAAGGATATAAACTTAGTCATAGACCTGAAGAAGCTTGAGGAGTACCTGGATATGGAAGAAAAGGCCGTGGACGCAATGGATATACTTGGCCTGCCGGTTCCGCTCACGCCGCTGCCCATAAGCCCGGGACGTAACGTTGCGGTGCTGGTGGAGGTGGCGGTGCGCAATTTCAGGCTGAAGCATATGGGCTTCGACTCTGAGCACGAATTTGAACTGAAGCTGAAATAGCTTGGAAGGGAGAAATATATGTATCAGGTGGGCGTGGATATAGGCGGCACGAATATTGCCATGGGACTTGTGGATGATGCGCTGGACGTAGTGCAGCACAAAAGCATACCCTTTGAGGTAAAGGGCGGCGGAGAGCGTACGGCAGAGATAATACATGAGGGTACGCTCGCGATGCTCAAAAGCCAGGGCGCCGGGCTATCCGATCTGGACAGCGTGGGCGTGGTAGTTCCCGGAAGCATAGATCCTACGGGCAGCGTCGTCATAAATGCATACAATCTGAATTTTCACAATGAGCCGCTGAAGGACAGAATAAAAAAACAATTCGGAGATATTCCGGTGTTCCTTGCGAACGACGCCGACGGCGCGGCGCTTGCGGAGCTTCATAAGGGAGCCTTTATGGGCTGCCGTACCGCAGTGCTGTTTACTCTGGGTACCGGGGTGGGCGGCGGCCTTATACTGGGCGGCAGGATGTTTCATGGCGGCCTGGGCAACGGCTGCGAGCTGGGCCATGCGCTGCTGGTAAGCGGCGGAGAGCAGTGCACCTGCGGAAATAAGGGCTGCATAGAGGCATACTGTTCCGCTACCGCGATAATACGCGACGCTGTAAGAGCCATGGAAAAGCACCCCGACAGCCTGCTTTTTGAGCGCACCATGGGGAGGCCTGAGCGTATGAACGCCAAAATAGCTATTGACTGCGCAAGGGAGGGCGACAGGGCCGCATTGGATGTGTTCAACGATTACGTGGATCATCTGGGCTCTGCCGTGGCTTCAATGATAAACCTGCTGGACTGCGAACGGGTAGCGCTGGGCGGCGGGGTCTCCGCCGCGGGAGAATTCCTCTTTGAACCCTTGAGAAAAAACGTACATGAGAAGAGCTTCTTTAAAAACCACGGCAGCGTAGTTCCGGCTGTGATGGGCAACGATGCGGGCATAATAGGCGCCGCGATGCTCAGACGCAACGAAGAGTGATCAATAAATACAAAAGACTGTGAGAAAATGATACCGACCATCTCTATTGTTTTTATGGCCATATCAGCCCTTGTGAGCATAGGCCTGCCTGTCGCTATGGGCATAATATGGCATAAGCGGACCGGCGCGAGGGCTTCGTCGCTGCTAATAGGCGCGGCCGTGTTCGTGGTGTTTGCCGGCATATTGGAAAATATATGCCATGGACTCGTGCTGTACGGCAGCGGCTCCTGCGCCGCTTTCATGCAGTCCAACCTGTGGGCGTATGGACTGTACGGCGCCCTTGCGGCGGGAGTGTTCGAGGAAACGGGAAGGTTTTGCGCCTTTAAGCTGCTCTTTAAGAACAAAAACGACAGATGCGAGAGCGTCATGTACGGAATAGGGCATGGCGGCGTAGAGGCGGTGCTGGTATCCGGGCTTACCATGATAAGCTACATCGTGATCTCTGTAATAGTCAACGCTTACGGCGGCATGGCGGGCCTTGCCGCTTTGGGCATTGGCGAAGATACGGTTTCCGTGCTGATGACAGCATTTACCGATACGGAGCCGGTAATGTACCTCGTAAGCTGCATTGAACGCATCATGGCGATGGCCTTCCATATTTCCATGTCGGTGCTGGTGTTCGCCGCAGTAAAGCAGGAGGGCAGGGGCTGGTATTATCCGCTTGCGATAGGGCTGCACGCGCTTCTCGACCTGGGGGCTATGGCATTCCAGACGGGCCTCATAAAGAGCATTATCGCCACGGAGGGCTATGTGCTGGTATTTACGGCGCTGTGCGCGCTGCTTGCGGTCAGGGTATACAGGGGGATGGCGGAACAGCGGCGGGAACCGGATCAAAATTATACTGTTGACAAGGAATAACGCAAAGTATATAATACAACAAATTAAATAGCGACTGGATAGAGGCGCAGCCGACAATATTAACCCTCAACAGCCACGCAGGGCGTTGACGGGGGGCTAAAGGGAAGGCTGCCGAAGGACGAAGGGCGGTGCGGGCCCTGCGTATCTGGGCAGCGGGATAATATCCCGTTGACTGTCACAGTTACATCTGTGGAGTGCTATCATTCAAAAAGCCAAAAGCATTTTTATTTATGCTTATTGCGGCGGTCGGGGTGATGCTCCTGCCGCCGTTTGATTTTTAAATTTTTTAATTTTTCGGAGGAAAGAAAAAATGCGCAGATTTCTGAGTTTGGCACTTGTATTGATGCTTTGCCTGTCTATGGCGGCCTGCGGCAAGAAGAGCGAGGACAGCCTGGCGGACGGCGTGCTGACCGTCGCTATGGAATGTGCCTATGCACCCTATAACTGGACGCAGCCCACAGACGCCAACGGAGCCGTTAAGATAAAGGACAGCAGCGACTATGCCTACGGCTATGACGTTATGATGGCGAAGAAGATAGCGGAGGCTCTCAATGTGGAGCTTGAAATAGTAAAGCTGGACTGGGATTCCCTCGTTCCGGCAGTACAGAGCGGCGTTGTGGACTGCGTGATAGCAGGCCAGTCCATAACCTCTGAACGCAAGCAGATGGTAGACTTTTCCGAGCCCTACTACTACGCTTCCATAGTGACGCTCACCTCTGCCGACGGCAAGTATGCCAACGCCGCGTCTGTCGCCGATCTCGCCGGCGCTACCTGCACCAGCCAGATAAATACCGTCTGGTATGATACCTGCCTGCCCCAGATACCGGACGCCAACATACTTCCCGCGCAGGAGAGCGCGCCCGCGATGCTGGTCGCGCTCAACAGCGGCCGCTGCGATCTGGTCGTTACCGATATGCCTACCGCCATGGCCGCATGCGTAGCTTATCCCAACTTCAAGCTTCTGGACTTCTCCGGTACCGACGGCGATTTTAAGGTATCCGATGAGGAGATCAACATTGGCATCTCCATGAAGAAGGGCAATACTGCGCTGTGCGAGGCCATAAACGGCGTGCTGGCAACCATGACGGCGGACGACTATACCGCCATGATGAACGACGCCATAGCAGTACAGCCTCTGAGCGAATGATGCGTTGACCTTTGGCGGGGAGAACAACAATGAGCAGTTTACCTGATGATTTCTGGGGGAAGGTAGTATACCTTCTCCAGCAATACGGCCCAAGCTTTTTAAGGGGCGCGGGCACTACCATGCTCATAGCCGTGGTATCCACGGCTGTGGGCTGCCTGATAGGCTTTGGGGTTGGCATAGTGCAGACCACGCCGGCCGATAAGGCGCACCCTGTGAAGTACATACTTATGAAGCTCGTCCGCTTACTGCTGGACGCCTATGTGGAAATATTCCGCGGCACCCCAATGATGGTACAGGCCATGTTCATATACTACGGCCTTGCCCAGCTTTTCAATATACACCTCGGTACGATGGAGGCGGCGCTGTTCATAGTTTCCATCAATACGGGCGCGTATATGGCGGAAACTGTACGGGGCGGAATACTCTCAATAGATCCGGGACAGACGGAGGGCGCCAAGGCCATAGGCATGACGCACGTTCAGACCATGAACGCCGTGATACTGCCCCAGGCGCTCAGAAACATCATGCCCCAGATAGGCAATAACCTGATAATCAACATCAAGGATACCTGCGTGCTCAGCGTAATAGGCACGGTAGAGCTTTTCTTTTCCACAAAGAGCGTGGCGGGCGCCATGTATACCTACTTCGAGGCATTTACCATAGCTATGGTGATATACTTCGTGCTTACCTTCTCCTGCTCGCGGCTGCTCCGCCTGTGGGAGAGCAAAATGGACGGCCCGGACAGCTACGAGCTTTACGACCTTGCGACGACGGATACCCTGGCCCACACCACAGGCCTTTACAGCTATCCTAAAAAGCCTCGGGTAAATACCCAGAACAACGACATAAGGGATGGGGGCAGGTAATAATATGAGTGAAACTATCCTAAAGATAAGCCATCTCCGCAAGGATTTCGGCAGCAACCGGGTATTGAAGGATGTGGATTTCCAGGTGGAAAAGGGAGACGTCACCTGCATAATAGGCGCGTCAGGCTCAGGAAAGAGCACTCTGCTCCGCTGTATAAACCTGCTGGAAACGCCTACCTCGGGCGAGATACTCTTCCACGGGCAGAGCATACTGACGGGGAAGGTCGATCAGTGTGCTTATCGTGCAAAGGTCGGTATGGTGTTCCAGTCGTTTAACCTGTTCAACAATATGACGGTGCTGGAAAACTGCATGATAGGTCAGACGATGGTGCTTAAAAAGGGCAGGGAAGAGGCGCGCAGGGCGGCTATGCTGTATCTTGAGCGGGTAGGCATGGCTCCGTATATAAACGCCAAGCCCCGGCAGATCTCGGGCGGCCAGAAGCAGCGCGTAGCGATAGCCAGGGCGCTGGCCATGGATCCCGAGATACTGCTCTTTGACGAGCCTACATCGGCCCTTGATCCCGAGATGGTGGGAGAGGTATTATCGGTTATGACGGATCTGGCCGAGACCGGTCTTACCATGCTGGTAGTAACCCATGAGATGGCGTTTGCAAGGGCGGTATCCAGCAAGGTCGTATTTATGAACGACGGCGTGATACTGGAGCAGGGAGACCCCGAAAGCATATTCACAAACCCGAAGGAGCAGCGGACAAAGGAGTTCCTTTCCCGCTACATAAACGGTTAGCATGAATTACAAAAAGTACCTTACGGAATGCGGAAGGCGGCTGCTGCATTCCGGCCTTACCGTGGAAACATGGGGCAACATAAGCCTGCGCGACCCGGAAACCGGCCTTATATACCTTACTCCGTCAGGTATGCCTTATGACGTCATATCCGAGGAGGATATTGTAGTCATGCGGCCTGACGGCGCTGTTGCCGAAGGCTTCCGCAAGCCTACGGTGGAGTGGGCGATGCACCTTGGCATAATGAACGCACGCAGCGACGTGAATGCCGTGATACATACTCACCCCATATACTCTCAGGTGTTCGCGGCGCTGCATGAGGATATACCGCCGGTCATAGACGAGGCGGCGCAGGCTATGGGCGGAAGCGTAAGGACGGCGGAATATGCCCTTCCCGGCACAAAGGAGCTGGCGCAGAACGCCATTGAGGCGCTTGGGAACGGCGCCGCCTGCCTGCTTGCCAACCACGGCGCGGTTTGTGTGGGTAAGGACGCCGAGGCC
>CALCEX010000102.1 GCA_937900325.1 uncultured Clostridia bacterium
GGCAAAGCTCGCTGAATCTTCCGCCTACTCCATCAGGAACATAGAATGTGTCAAGGCCGAATTCCTTTGATATCTTTATGAGATTGCCCTTGTTGTGGTCGGTGGTAGCTATAATGTGCTCAGTCCAGCCATCGCCCAGCTTTTCTCTAAGTATATTTGTAGCCAGCAAGAGCTGGGACATGGTTTCAGAGGTACTGCCGGACTTGGTTATAACGTTGAACATGGTATGCTCTATATCTATGACTTCGAATAGAGACGCCATTCTTTCGGGATCTATGTTGTCCTCTATGAAGAGCCTTGGACCTCCGCGCCTCTCCTTGGGAAGGTCGTTATAGCGGAGATGGCACAGGGCCTGGTGAACGGCTATGGGACCGAGGGCGCTTCCTCCTATGCCCAGCACTACGAAATCGTCGAATTTACCCCGAATATCCTTCGCCTTGGCGTTTATGGCCTTAACTACTTCATCCTGATTGAAGGGCAGCTCTCTCCACTTCATGCTTCCGCGCTTTTCGTCCATGCCTTTTGCCGCCGCCTCATATGCCGCTGCGTTTGCCTCGAGCTCTTCGGGGGTTATGCCGCCCTCGACGAAGCCGCTCATCATATTGTTAAAATCAACACGAAGCCTCATTTCCTTTTTAAAGGCCTCACAGGCAAAGCGTTTCATAAGAAATACCTCCATATGTAAAAATATAATTGCATACGTATGTAACAATCCTATCTGAATTATAGCACATAATTGCCGGATGCGCGCATAAATTTAAGCTGCGGGGTGGTTGATTTGATAATTAAGAATAAAAAAGGCGAAATATTTACGATCTTTGCTGTGCTGCTCGGCATTTTAGGGGCCGGGGCGTTTTTTTTGAGCAGTATTGGAATGCAAAAACGGGGCGGACTGAGCGTTCGCGTCGTAGACGCTTACGATCTTACGCCGATAAAAAACGCCGACATAATAATACCATCTGCGGATATAGTTGCGAAAACCGACGAATCGGGCCTTGCGGCAGCAACGCTTCCAATAACAAAAAACAGCCCGCAGGAAATGGCGCTGAGCCAGTCGTGGGGCGAGTGCACTATTATCGCCGCCTGCCCCGGCTACCGGCCTACCGTTATGCTGTATGCGCATGTATACAAGGATAAGCTTAGCAGAGCCGTTATATACCTTTTCCCCGAGGATAAGGACGGAGAGGAAGTAATAACCGTCGTAGAACCTCCCGATGAAGAATGGATAAAGGCGCTGGTTGAGAAATACTTGAGCTGATGGTATAATTCCCGTATGAATACTAAGGAAAAGAGCCCTGAAGGCATAAAAAAATCCATATTGGTCAAGCTGCCGTTCCTGCTGCTCATACCATTCG
>CALCEX010000103.1 GCA_937900325.1 uncultured Clostridia bacterium
GGGCAGCATATGCCGAAAGGCCGCATGCGATATAGGCGACGGCAAGGCAAAGAAGGTGCGTCTCAATAAGGCGCGCATAAACGAATATCTTGGCAGGCCGAGGTACAGCAGCTATGCCAGGGCGCATAAGGATGAGATCGGCCTGGTCAACGGCCTTGCATGGACCAGCGCCGGCGGCGATACGCTGGAAATAGAGGTACAGACCGTGCCGGGCAGCGGCAAGCTTATGCTTACGGGTCAGCTGGGCGATGTTATGCAGGAAAGCGCAAAGGCCGCGCTGACCTTCGTGCACGCCAATGCCGAAAGGCTGGGCATTGATGAGGCGGCTATCAGGGAGCACGATATACATCTGCATGTACCTGAAGGCGCCGTGCCCAAGGACGGCCCCAGCGCGGGGATCACCATGGCGGTGGGCATAGCCAGCGCGCTTTCGGGAATACCAGTAAAGGGCAGCGTGGCCATGACGGGGGAAATAACCCTCCGCGGACGTGTGCTGCCAATAGGCGGGCTTCGGGAAAAACTGCTGGCAGCGGTTCGAGCAGGCATGACGTCCGTAATAATTCCGGAGGAGAACCGCAAGGACTTGGAGGATGTGCCGTATGAGATAAAGAAGGCGCTGGAATTGCACTTTGCCTCCAATGCGATGACGGTCATGGAAAAGGCACTATCCTATACGCCGAAGCACAGCGGCCATGGACATATAAGGGTAGAGCGGAGGGAAAACAACGCAAGCGCAGTACAGTGAACGTACATCTTATAAATATGGTATAGAAGGGAGAGCTTCCGCTCTCCCTTTGAATTTTGCCTTATCAGAAAAATACGGCTCAACTAAAAAAATGTTGTTGCGTATCTGTGGCAGTGCTGATACAATTCTCTATGCAAAAAGAAAGGAGAGGAAAATGGAGTTTGCCATAAAGCAGGCAGAGTTCGTTACAAGCGCGGGACTCGGCAGCCCTTATCCCGAAAAGACCGCCGCCGAGATAGCCATAGTGGGCAAGTCGAATGTAGGCAAATCAAGCCTTATCAATTCTCTGTGCAACAACAAAAAGCTTGCAAAAACCTCGTCCAACCCCGGAAAGACGAGGCTTATAAACTTCTTTAAGATAAACAGGGAGTTTTACTTTGTAGATCTGCCGGGTTACGGCTTTGCCAGAGCCCCAAAGACCGAGAAGGATAAATGGGGAAAGCTGATGGAGGATTACCTTTCTTCCGGCCGCGTCGATCATATATTCATGCTTATAGATATACGTCACGCCCCTACCGAGGACGATAAGCTTATGCTGCAATGGATAATATATTACAATCTGCCATTCACGCTCATCGCGACAAAAGCGGATAAAATAGCAAAGAGCAAGCGGACGTTGATGGCGAATGCGGCGGCAAAACAGCTCGGCGCGCCTCCGGCCGCGATAGCTTTTTCCTCTGAGGATGGCTGGGGCAGGGAATTTGTGCTCCAGCGCATGGACCAGGTGGTAAAAGATGTAAAAAACCTGCGCGCCGGTATTGACATAGAGCGGCAGTAACAGCATAATAGTAAATTAGCTGACAAGGGATTATTTAAAATTTAAAGTAAAAAACCGACCATATCAAAGGCCGTTTTGGAGGATTGCTATATGGGTCTCAGAAAGTGTCCGAGATGTGAACTGAATTATATTCGCGATGATGAGCAGCTTTGCAACGTCTGCAAGCGCCATATGAAGGGAGAGACGGAAACTGACGATGTGGTAACCATATGCACAGAGTGCGGCGAAAACCCAGCCGTCCGCGGCAGCGAGCTGTGCGCTATGTGCCTGAGGGAAGCCCGCCGTCAGGAAAATCTTGAAAAGAGGGCGGATGATCTTACCGGATCCTCTGTTGTGGACGATATGGACAGCATTGACGAACTGGAAGTGCCAATAGACGATGACATCCCCGAAATGGAGCTTGAAGAGATAGACAAGGAGCTGGGCGGCGATTCTGGCCTCGGCTCAGACGATGCGGACGAGGAAGAGAAGGAAGAGGACGGG
>CALCEX010000104.1 GCA_937900325.1 uncultured Clostridia bacterium
CCTGAATACCCACATACAGAACGGCACCATACGGGAGCTGGTGCGCATAAACGAGGCGCTGCACGATAGGGGCTATGCGGATATAGCTGATAAGATAGTTCAGAAGGGCGCGAAAGCGGTTCTGGTAGCGGGCCCCTCATCCTCGGGAAAGACCACTTCCGCCCATAGAATATCCACACAGCTGCGTTTGCAGGGCTGCCATCCGGTAATGCTGTCGCTGGATGACTACTACATCGACCGGGATAAGATAGAACGGGATGAAAACGGCGAAATAGATCTCGAAAACATAAATACGCTGGATATACAACGCTTCGGCAGCGACCTTGCGGCGCTTGTCCGGGGCGAGAGGGTGGAGGTGCCGAGGTTCGACTTTACCACCGGCAAGCGTGCCCCGGAGGGAAGAGTATTGCAGCTTCACGATGACGAGCCGGTGATAATCGAGGGCATACATGGGCTGAATCCCATGCTGCTGAACCCTGATGTGGACGAGAGCAGGATATTCAGGGTATATGTAAGCGCACTGACCACGCTCAATCTGGACGACCATAACAGGATACGCACTACGGATATAAGGATACTGCGCCGATTGGTGCGGGATTATATGACCCGCAATGCCTCCATGGAGCATACTCTCGGCATGTGGGCGAGCGTGCGCCGCGGCGAGGAAAAGTGGATATTCCCATACCAGGAGAATGCGGACGCGATGTTCAACACTACCCTTCTCTATGAAGTTTCGGTGCTTAAGAAGTATGTCTATCCCCTTCTGGAGGAGGTGCCGCCAGAGAGCAGGTGCTATGCCATGGCCCGTGATATAGTAAAGTTCCTGAACTACATACTGGACGCGGACATAGAGGACGAAATACCGCCAACATCCATACTGCGTGAGTTCATAGGCGGGAACACATATTACAGATAAAGATAAATAGGCGCCGGGAACGGCGCCTATTTTATGCGATCGCACAGCAGCGCTATGGGCAGCGAAAGCAGAGCCCAGAGCAGCGAGAAGCCGGGGCATATCTGCCCGTAAAGATTGCACGGCCTGCTTGAATAGTCCCATACGTTGAGGCCCATGCGCAGATTTACTATATATCCCGCGATGAACTCTATTGCGGTTATCACCAGCGCGCCGGCTATACACTTTACCGGCAGCGGCAGGGGGTATCTGCGGAACAGGGCATGGAGCAGGGCGAAGGCGAAGCCGCCTGCTATGAACATGGAAAAGTGACTGCGGCCGCGCCATAGCAGCTCTATAAGCACATACGCGGCGCCGCCAAGCAGGAAGCGAAGCAAAAAGTCTGTCATACGGCGTATAATGCGCCGTGCCGGCAATATTTATTCACATTATGTTTTTTGTAAAACAAAGGCAGGTATGTTATAATATGCTATCTATATAAATACAGACACGAAAAGGAGGTATCTACTTCCAAATGAGTATTGCCATGACAAAGGTATGGGCCCATAGGGGCGCCAGCGCCTATGCGCCGGAGAACACCATTCCGGCCTTCCAGATGGCTATGGAGATGGGTGCGGACGGGCTGGAGCTGGATGTCCATGAGAGCAGCGACGGCAAGCTGATGGTGATACACGATGAAAGGATAGACCGCACGTCAAACAGCACGGGACGGGTGGTGGACATGACGTGCCAGCAGCTTAAAAAGCTGGATTTCTCCAATGGCATGCCGGGCTATGAGAACGTCAGGATACCTACCCTCAGGGAGGTATACGGGCTGATAAAGAACAGCCGAATGACCGTAAACGTGGAAATAAAGTGCGATGTGGTCATATATCCGGGAATCTGGGATAAGGTGATAAGCCTGGAAAGGGAAATGGGTATGCAGGGGAGGATAATA
>CALCEX010000105.1 GCA_937900325.1 uncultured Clostridia bacterium
TCTATAAGGCCATAGTTGCCGTCCTTGCGCTGATACAGGACGTTTACCTCGCCGTTCTCCGCATTCTCGAATACATAGAAGGAATGGCCCAGCAGTTCCATTTGCAGCACCGCTTCTTCCACGTCCATGGGCTTTATGGCAAAGCGCTTTACGCGAACGACCCTATGCTCCTCTTCTTCCTCATCGTCAATCGCAAAGCTTGCTTCCTGGGCGGCAAACGCCTCTGCCCTGAGATTCTTTTCCAGCTTGGTACGGTGGCGCATTATCTGCTTTTCAAGCTTGGCGATTACGTTATCGATTGAGGCATACATATCCCCGCTGACTTCTTCGCCGCGGATAATGCCGCCGGAGTAGGGAATGGTGATCTCTACGATGTGACGGTTTTTCTCTACGGAGAGGGTGACGTGAGCCTCCGTATCCTCAGGGAAATACTTATCCAGCTTGGAGACCTTCTTAGTTACCAGATCGCTGAGATAATCGGATACCTCGATGTTTTTTCCGTTGATAGAAATACACATATTCGTTTCCCCTTTCCCGCGCAGCGGCATCGCCTCATGCCGAGCCAATACGCCGCGCTTTTCGCTTTTTTTAATTATAACATAATATGCCCAAAACAAAACGCATAAATTTGTGAAAAAAACGGGGCTGCCCGGCTATGCCGAAAAGCCCTTAAATAACCCTAATTCTTTTTTTCGCCTTTTTTGCCGCCACATTTCCCGCTGTAAGGGCAGCCCGCGCAGCCGCAGCCGCATCCGCCTCTTTTGCGGTTCCTTATCCATTTATATACACAGAATCCGGTCCACCCCATTATGAGTACCGCCAGAATATACCAAACGCCGTTTTCCATATCGCCTCCGTCAGGCCATAAACAGCCCGCATACAGTATATACTGCAAACGACATGATATATGCAATAATTATCTGGTAGCACACGGCAAAGGCAGTCCACCTGCGGCTGCCCAGCTCCCGCCTTATAGTGGCTACCGCCGCCATGCACGGGGTATAAAGCAGCACGAATACCAGAAAAGCGTATGCTGAGCGGGGTGTGAATATTCCCGAAAGCGCGTTATGCACCGCTCCGCCGCCCGCGCTGAGGGAAAAACCGCAGAACATGGCAAGGCTTGACACCACCGCTTCTTTTGCGATTATACCTGTGAGCAGCGCCACCGCCGCCTGCCAGCAGCCGTAGCCCATCGGCCGGAATACAGGAGCTATAAAGCTGCCCAGCCGGCCCAATATGCTCGTTTCCGCGCTCTGCACCATATTTAAGGATGGGTCAAAGCTCTGAAGGAACCACAGCACAACGCTCATGGCGAATATTATGGTACCCGCCTTCTCTATAAAGTGGCTAACGCGCTCCCATACGTGGGTAAACACATTCTTAGCCGACGGCAGCCTATACGCAGGAAGCTCTATCATGAACGCCGCATCGTTATCCTTAAATATGGTCCTGCGGAACAGATAGCCGGAAAGTATCCCGACTATTATGCCCATAAGATACAGGCTGAGTATTACCAGCGTCCTGCCCCTTGCGAAAAAGGCCCCCGCGATAAGACCGTAAACCGGCAGCTTTGCAGAGCAGCTCATAAACGGCAGCAGCAGTATCGTCATATGCTTATCCTTCTCGTTTTCCATTGTGCGCGTGCCCATAGCGGCAGGCACGGTACAGCCGAAACCCATCAGCAGAGGGATAAAGCTCTTTCCGGAAAGCCCGAAGCGGCGCATCGGCTTATCCATAATAAATGCTATACGGCTCATATAGCCGCTGTCATCCAATATGGAAAGGAAGAAAAACAGTATGGCTATCTGGGGCAGGAATGTCAGCACGCCTCCGACGCCTGTGATTATGCCGTCGCATATGAGGCTGGTCAGCCACCCCATCGCACCAGCATTTTCAAGCGCGGCTCTCACATAAGGCGTCAGGACATCGTCTATAAGCATACTCACAAGATCCGACAGCCATGCGCCCACAGTGCCGAAGGTAAGCGCAAATATCAAAAGCATTATACCTATGAATATCGGAAGGGCAAGGTACCTGTTGGTAAGCACCCTGTCTATCCTGTCCGATGCCGTAAGCTCGTCTACCGGGAGGCCTCTGTGAAGAGCTGCGGCGCACACCCGGGTAACATACTTAT
>CALCEX010000106.1 GCA_937900325.1 uncultured Clostridia bacterium
TCCCATGTATAAGCGCTTACCGAATCGCCAAAGCCTGCATCCGTAAGGTCAGTCAGCACATCCTCGGCCTCCACGTCTATTATATAAAGGTTGGTGGCCTCCGCCGCCCTCTCAAGTATCGCAAGCTTTCTTCCATCGGGAGAAAACTCCGCGCTCTCTATTGTTTCAAAGTCATAGTCCATGAATTCCTCAGCCGTGCCGTCATCGTTTTTTATGTAAAGCCTTTCGCAGCTGTAATCGCCCGAAGCGTCCTTTTCATTTATGTGTTTGGTATAGAGCACGCCGTCTCCCGCGCGCTTCGGCATCCGCGCCAGATACCACCCATCGGGTATGAGCACCTCCGCGCTTTTCACATCGCCGTCAGTGCTTCGCAGCACATTTTGGGAATACGCCGCCCTGTATACCAGAGTCTCGTCATACTGGGGCAGCTTATGCTTATCCGCCTCTATTATCGTCCATTCCTCCTGAACTGCGGAGATATTTTTTTCCACTACGTCCTTAATAAACATTTCGGCGGCAATATCCGAGTCCATAACGTCTGATATGAGAAGCACGTCGTGCTTGTCCGCGTCCAGCGTTGGGGTAAGGCCGTCTGCGATCAGCTTGCCGTCGCAATAGTCGTCATAGGCGTTCGCCGTGACCTGGTATTTCGGTTTTTCCTTTTTCTTTTTCTTCTTTTCCTTCTCCGCTATGGGCTTGATCTCTATCTCCAGCACATTGCCGCTTGCAAAGGCCTTGAACGCAGGATCGGCGGAAAGCTGAAAGTATATGCACGCCTTCTTCTCCCCCATGAGCCTATGCACAAAAGCTCCCTGGACGCAGCCCGCGCACTCGATTTCGGCCCAGGCAAAGTCGGCATACTCCAGATCGCTGAACTCCACCGCCAGCCTTGAAGGGTAACCCAAGCTGTATACCTTATACGCCGGCACCGTGGAGGCCTCCGTCTCCTCGCTGCCGCCGCTCATACGGCTGCCCACATAGAATTCCAGCCTTATGCGCACAACGTCATCCTCGCAGGATACTGCTACGGACTTGGCGTTGGCGTTCTGAAGGGCGGCGCCGCCCGCAAGCTCCCCATCCGTGCAGTAATCCTTGTAGGGATCCTCCTTTGCTTCGCAGCCTGCCGCAGATATTGCGGCAATAATAAGTATGAGCGCCATAAGCGCCGCAGTCGTATGCTTCACGGACTACCTCCATAAACGGCCTTATAAAAGACTTTAACCGATTATACCACGGGCGGTATTTTTCGGCTATGCGCCATGTATAATTTAAAGTTTATTTATAATTATCATTTGAAAAGTGTTTCATTCCCCATCGCAATTTGGTATAATTATCTTTGAATAGATATCCAAGGTCAACGGCGGCGGCTGCAATGCGTCCCCCCTGACCACAACCTTGTAGGAGGATTTTTATATGATATGTAAGGTATGCGGCACCAACAACGAGGACTATCTCGAGTACTGCAAAAAGTGTTCCGCTCCCCTGCACGGCAGCGACAACACCGATAAC
>CALCEX010000107.1 GCA_937900325.1 uncultured Clostridia bacterium
GGAGCGACAGGCTGTACCCCCTAAGCGCTACCTCTATCGGGTCTCCCATAGGCGCGGCTTTTATTACCTTTATCTCAGTGCCCGGGGTGATACCCATATCAACTATTCTTCTGCGGCGGCCGCCATCGCCGTCCACCTTGCGCACATAGCCCTTCTGCCCTATGGAAAGGTCTGCAAGGGTCCCGTCCTTTTCGCTCATCTGAAACTTTCTTATCCCTTCACAGTTAGTCTTATCTAACTTATTCGCTATAATGTTACTACCCGCCTGTGTATTTGTCAACAAACAACCGCCATCGCCGCAAAAAGCTTTTATTTTGCCCCCTTTGCCTTGCAATGGGCTCGATTTGGCTTTATAATCGTACATGGCTGAATGCCGCAACGCATTTTTCAAGGAGTTTTATTTCATTATGATGGAAAAGGTTTACGAGCAGGCTTCCACCGCCATAGACGAGCTCTTCTCCGCGGCGGATACCCTGAAAAAGGGAGATATACTGGTAATAGGCTGCTCTACCAGCGAGATAGTGGGCAAGCGCATAGGTTCCGGTTCCTCTGTCGAAGCCGCAAAAGCGGTAATGGACGCCGTGCTGCCCAAGATAAAGGCAAAGGGGCTGTACCCTGCGGTACAGTGCTGCGAGCATCTGAACCGCTGCCTCGTGGTTGAGCGGGAGTGTATGGAAAAATTCGACCTTCAGCAGGTGTGGGTAAAGCCCCAGCTGCACGCCGGAGGCGCGTTTTCCATGGAGGCCGTTGCCCGCTTTGACGACCATGTTATGGTGGAGGATATTCACGGCAGGGCTTCCGCCGGTATGGACATAGGCGATACGCTTATAGGTATGCATATGCATCCCGTGGTAGTACCCATACATGCCGTCACCCGGCGCATAGGCGAAGCCAATCTGGTCATGGCCCGTACCCGCCCCAAGTATGTAGGCGGCCCCAGGGCCGCATACGACGATCACACAGTGCGTTGACAGCCAGTTTTTTCCGTATTATGGGGGAAATCTTTTAAAAATCAGTTGTAAAAAGCTTTTATGTGCGTTATAATTGTTTCTGGTTATCCGGGTTATCGGGTCTGTGGTTGAAAGTCGATGCCAGTCGCAGGCGAAACGATCCACATAAGCGGGCGCAAAGCCGCCCGTGAGCATGGTGCGGCTTAGATGTAAGTCCGTCCGGGGCAATTCCCCGAGAGGAGCAGTAGTGGGCGGCGTAATTGCTTAGTAGCGAACCTTCCAGGCGGCGAGTGTGGGGGCAAAG
>CALCEX010000108.1 GCA_937900325.1 uncultured Clostridia bacterium
GAGCTTCATAACCCCCGCCTGTACCTGAACCTCGCCCTTTGAATCAGGCTTGGAAAGCACCGTCGCCTTTTTATCAAGCGACACAATTCTGACCGTATCCCCGGGATTGACTGTTTTGGGCGGTTTGGTGCCGTCATCTTTGTTCAGCACCAGCTTCTCGGCGAGGTCATCACGGCGCTTGCGGAGTGCGTCGCGAGACTGCTGTATCACTCTGTCTGCGGCGCTCCTGTCCACGCCCTTTATGCTTCGGATATCTGATATCAGCTTATCCATTTCACGGCGCGTATCCTCCACTATGCGCCGCGCCTCATCCTTGGCCTTCGCCTGGTATTTTACCCGGTCTGCTTCCAGCTTTCTGCGCTCGGCTTCAGTTTCCTGACGGAGCTTGTCAAGGTCGCGCCGCGCTGCGCTTGCCATTGCCCTCTCTTCCTCTGCCAGCTGATAGCGGCTCTGTGCGCTCGATATTATATCTTCGAAGCGTACATCTTCGCCTTTAAGATATGTCTTGGCCCTATCTATCACACCGTCGTCCAGTCCCAGCCGCTTGGATATCTCAAAGGCGTTGGACTTACCCGGTATTCCTATAAAAAGCCTGTATGTAGGGCATAGCCTGTCAACGTCAAACTCCATAGAGGCATTCTCTATTCCATCATGGGTAAGCGCAAATGCCTTGACTTCGCTGTAATGGGTGGTGGCCACGGTGACTGTGTTGCGTGAATGTAGCTCCTCCAGTATGCTCATTGCAAGAGCCGCCCCTTCTATCGGGTCGGTACCCGCTCCCAGTTCGTCCAGCAGCACCAGCGATCTGCCGTCAGCCTCCTTCAGTATGCCGACTATGTTCGTCATATGGGAGGAAAACGTCGAGAGCGACTGCTCTATCGACTGCTCGTCGCCTATGTCTGCGTATACGCTGTTGAATACGGATATTTCGCTGCCTATGTCCGCAGGTATAAACATACCGCTCTGGGCCATGAGCACAAACAGTCCCACTGTCTTTAGCGTTACCGTCTTGCCGCCCGTATTCGGGCCGGTAATTATAAGCGTTCTGAAATCGCGGCCCAGCCATATATCTATTGGCCGCACGGCTTCCCTGGGTATGAGAGGATGCCGCCCCTGCACTATACGTATATAGCCGGTGCGATTGAGACTCGGCTCCGCCGCGTTCATTTCCCGGGCCAGCCTGGCCTTGGCAAACGCCAGGTCCATTTCGCCCAGTATCCTTATATTCTCGTTTATCTCGCTGCCGTAGGGCGCTACCATTGCCGTAAGCTCAGAAAGTATGCGTTCTATTTCCTGCTGTTCGTCGGCTATGAGTTTTTTATACTGGTTGCCAAGCTCCACCACTGCGGCGGGCTCAATAAACAGCGTCGCCCC
>CALCEX010000109.1 GCA_937900325.1 uncultured Clostridia bacterium
AGTGGACGAAAGCGGCAAGGTCATACTCGACGCTGATGAGATAAGGGAGAAGCATACCGTATTCAAGAAGTCTACGGCTTATATGCTGGTGGATATACTGACAGAAGCGGTAAACTCCGGCACGGGAACCAGTGCGAAAATATCCGGCATGACAGTGGCGGGCAAGACCGGCACCAACTCGGATTACGGCAGCGTGTATTTTGCCGGCATGACGCCCTACTATACGGCTACCGTATGGATAGGCCACGACGACTTTACGCCGAAGCTCAAGAGCAAGTCCACCGGCGGCAAATACGCGGCGCCGCTGTGGAAGGCCTTTATGTCAAAAATACATGACGGATTGAAGAATAAGCCCATAATCGACGAGTCTCCCAATGAGATAGGGCTTGAAAAATGTACCGTATGCTCCATATCCGGCAAGCTGGCCACCGACGCCTGCTATGCCGACGCCTCGGGACATCTGCCGGTGACGGACTGGTTTGCGAAGGATGCGGCGCCTACCGAGGTATGCGATATGCATGTGCAGACCAGTATATGCCAGGACAGCGGCCAGCTTGCATCGCCCTATTGCTATAATGTCATATCGGGCTCCGTGGTGCTGATACACAATGACTCCATGTATGCGGATATCGATCCCATATTGGTAAAACAGTACATACCCAATGCCGTTTATACCGGCGTTACCTCCGAGGAGTACGCAACGATGGCGACGGGAGGAGGTATGGGAGCGACCTGCTCGCTGCATACGCCCTCGTGGTATGATTACGGCGGAAACAACGAGGATCTGCAAAATGCCAAACAGGAGGCACAGCAGCTTATAAAGGAGATAGAAAATTATCTGAACAGCGTTCAGAATATCTCGGATACGGACAGAAACACCCTTATACAGGGAATGCAGGATCTGGAGGATTACGTTAGCTCCTCGCTCACCGAATACATTAAGAGGGCGACCGAGCAGCTGCGGCTCAACTTTGACGCCATATATGAGGAAAACCCGCCCATAGGCGCAGGGTGGTAATATGGGCCTTAGCGAGCTTTATGAAAAAGAGCGGCTGCGCATAGCTGAAACTGAAGGAAACCGCGGCGATTACTCCCACCCGGTATTTGGGGAGGGCCCGGAGAAGCCGCTGGTGATGCTTATAGGCGAGGCGCCCGGAGCAGACGAGGCAAAGCAGGGGCGGCCGTTTGTGGGCAAGGCGGGCAAACAGCTCGATACGCTTTTAAGCGGCGCAGGCATAGACAGAAGCCGGGTATATATCACCAACGCTGTAAAGTTCCGCCCCGTGAACGTAAAGCCCAGGAGCGTATCAAACCGTACCCCCACGGGCGCGGAACTGAAAGCGGGGCTGCCGCTGCTGAAAAGCGAGCTTTGCCTGCTTTCGCCGCGCATAATAGTCACTCTTGGCAATACTCCTCTTAAAGCCGTTCTGACTCTGGCGGGCGAACAAACAGGCACCGTAGGAGAGCTGCACGGCAGAAGCATAAGCGTGAACATAGAAGGAAAAACAATGCTGCTTTCGCCGCAGTATCATCCGGCAAGCGTTATTTACAACCGTGCCCTGACCGGTACGCTGGCGGAGGATATAGGAAGGCTGGGCGAAATGATAAAAGCGGAGGAAAAACGATGAAGCTCAAACGCATGGCGGGCGCTGCCGCGGCGCTGCTGCTTCTTGCGGCCTGCACAGGGGCTCTGGCGGCGGATACCGGTATAATCACGGCTGAAGGCGTCAATCTCAGGGAATCCCCCGATAAAGAATCCAACGTTCTTGGAACGCTTGAGCTGGGCAGCGAGGCAGAGATTCTGGCGGTGGAAAACGGCTGGTATAGAATAATGCTGAAAAACGGGATCGTGGGCTATATCCGCCAGGATTACATATTTTCAAATTCTTCCGGCAGCCGCGGCGCGTATGTGTTGGATGACGACACATATATGCGCGGAGGCCCAAGCGAGGATACTTATGCCGTAAAGCAGCTGACAGCGGGCAAGGGCGTGCGCATAAAGGCTGTGTTCGGCGAGTGGTTCTATGTGGTCGCCGATGACGCCGCGGGCTATGTTTACCGTACCCACCTGACGCTTACCGGCTCTAATACCGCATCCGGCAGCATGCTCCGCACCGGCATGGAGGGCGAAGAAGTTGAACGGCTACAGAAGAAACTGTACGATCGCGGATTTATGTCAAAACGGGATCTGAGCGGCATATACGACAGCGCTACCCGCAGGGCTGTGCTGGAATATCAGAAAAAAGCGGGCCTTTCCTCGGCGGATGGTATTGCCGGGGCCGAGACTCTCAATTCCATATTCGACAGCACTAACAAGCTTACAAAGGAAAACGCCACGTTTACCAAACTCAAAGGCAGTGTGGTCCTGCTGGACTGGTTCAAGGGCGGCAGCGAATGGCTGAACAAGGGCGCAAGGTTTACGGTTACCGATGTCCGCACCGGCAAAAGCTTCCGCGCGAGGCGTTTCGGCGGCTGGTATCATGCGGACAGCGAGCCTATAACAAAAGAGGACACCGCCGTCATGAAGAGCCTGGAGGGCTTTTCATGGAACAGACGCCCCATATGGGTCACATACAACGGCAAGACCGTGGCTGCAAGCATGCATACTATGCCTCATATGGCGAATCCTACAAAGAGCAACGGCTTTGACGGACACTTCTGCATACACCTGCTCAACTCTAAGGTGCACGCCAACAGCAAGGCGTGCCCAAGGCATCAGGCCTGCGTGCAGGAGGCTTATAGAGCCGGTAAGGCAAAATAAAAAAGCATGATTTGATTCAAATATCCCCCGGGGGCGCATTGCGCCCCCGGGGGATATTTGTCTATGCTGCATACTTTTGTCCGTTATGGCAGATACTGCTATATATATCGCGGAAATTTTTCGTGGGAGGGCAGGGTATGAACGGAATAAAGAAGATAGCCTTGGCGCTGGGCTTCACCCGGAAGCGCAGCGAATTCGAATTGCTGGAAACCGAAAAGGGGGCTCCGGGCTTTCTGGGCGGCTGGCGATACGCGGAGGAGCAGAAGCGGGAAGAAAAACAGGCGGTAGCTCCCTCGCTTTCGGAAAATATCGGCCGGATCAAGGAGCAATTCCGGGCGGATATAAATCCCGATATAATAATACGCCGCTTTATCGCCGGCAGGCAGGTGGATGCGGCGGCGGTATTCATGAACGGAATGGCGGATGCGGAAATTATAAACGATCATGTGCTGAGGGAAATAATGAAAAAGCCTTTGCCGGAGAGCTCTCCGTATATAGACTATATAATGAAAAACGTTCTGACCGCCGGCGACGTATCAGTGGAGGACGACTGGTATAAGGTAAAACGGGCGATAACAGACGGGCAGACCGTATTATTCGTAGGGGATGAGGAACGGGCGGTAATAATAGATACCCGAGGTTATGAGCATCGCCCTGTAGGCGCCACGGAAAACGAAAAGGTGGTCAGGGGGCCGCAGGAGGGCTTTAACGAGAACCTCAGAACAAATATAACCCTTCTGAGACGCATGATACGCCGGGAAGATCTTGTGTGCGAGATGCGAGAGATAGGCGTTCAGAACCACATAAAGGCGGCGATAGTTTATCTTGACGGCAGTGCAAACCCGGCGCTGGTGCAGGAGGTCAAGCGGCGCATCGCCGGCGTGCAGACACGGATGATGCCAAATATAGGAGTGCTGGAGCAGCTCACCGAAAGCCATCCGCTGTCGCCCTTTCCGCAGGTGCTCACCACGGAACGCCCGGACAGGGCGGCGTCACATATAATGCAGGGGTATGTGGCGGTGCTGTTGGACGGCAGCCCGTTTGCAAATATAATGCCTACAACGCTTTTTACGCTCATGAGCAGTTCGGAGGATGTATATCTAAGGCAGCTGCAGGGTACGGCGGTGCGGCTGGTGCGCTATATCGGGGCGTTGATATCCATACTCCTGCCGGGATACTTCCTGTCGCTGGTGCTGTACCACCAGGGCATGATGTCAACGGAGGCGCTCAGTACCGTTGTAGCCTCGCGAAAAATGGTATTTGCGCCGATGGGCCTGGAGCTGCTGTTCTTGCTGCTTGTTTTCCAACTCATACGGGAGGCGGGCCTTAGGGTGCCGGGCAGTATAGGACAGGCCATTGGCATAATAGGGGGCCTTATACTGGGGCAGGCGGCTGTGAGTGCAAATCTTGCGAGCTCTGTAATACTGATAGTCGTGGCCCTTTCCGGGCTTGGCAACTTCTGCATACCTGATTATGCTACGCAGATATCCGCTTCGTATATAAGGGTGGCTTTTGTGATAGCCGCATGGATGGGGGGGCTGCTTGGTATGAGCTGTATGCTGGTGGCCTTCTTCGCTCTTATGGCGTCACTTAAAAGCTTCGGCATACCGTTTCTTACCCCCGCATCGCCCAAAACTTACAGCAAGCGGCCTGCCATAGTGCGGGGCAGGATAACCATGCACTCAAAGACCGACGACTATATAAACACCAGAGAGGGGGAACAGCTTTGAATATAGGCCCAAGCAGGATAGGAAGGCAGGAGAGCGCTGCGATGGTAGGCGTATCCCTGTTCACCGCCACGGTCTTTGCCATGGATTCACAGCAGGCGTATAGCGGCGGAAACAGCACTTATATATGGATGCCCCTTTCCATACTGGTA
>CALCEX010000110.1 GCA_937900325.1 uncultured Clostridia bacterium
CTTCGGCCGAAGCGCGTCCAGTATACGACGCCGTCGTCAGTCAGCTCCGATACCTCGTCCTTTGCCTCGGCAAGGGATTCCTGGGATACGGGATCGTAATCTATTGAGCAGGCGCCGGCGATCAGCAGGGCCACCGCCGCTATAACCGTAACTATGACCTTAGTCTTTTTGTCCAGCTTATCCTTGTTTTTAAGCAGCAGCACTATAAGGGGACAGAAGGCTATAACAGCCGCTATGAGTCCCATCTGGCTGCAAAGGAAGAACCATAGCTTATTCTTCTCGGAGGGAGGATCTATATGGTTCGCCTTCTTCCAAAGCTGGGAACCGATTATCACAAAGATAAGATCCAAAGCTATGGCGATAACAAGCAGAGTTTTGAGGTCGTAGGGTATGTACAGATAGCCGTTGAGCAGCATTATGGCCGCGGCCTCAGCCGCTATGGCCAAGAGCCAGAACACTATTGCGAATACCCTTTTGGGCGCCGCATTGCCGGTGGGCTTTGCCTGAACTACTTTCTTCACGCCGGTCTCTGTATCCGTCTTCTTTTTCCTGGGGGGCTTTTCTGCCTCGGCGTTAGCCTTGGAGGCCTTCACTACTTCCCGCTTGATTTCCCTTGCCATTTTTGATTATCTCCCTTCAAATTTATCTTGCCTGTGCGCATTTATTTACCCGTTGGTTTTTTGGCAGCCGTCTTTTTTGCTGGCGCATTTTTTCTGGCCGCAGCCGCCGTCTTTTTTGCAGCGGGCTTTACTGCCGCGGTTTTCTTTGAGGCGGGCTTCTTTGGAGCCGCCTTCTGCTGCGACGTGCCCTTGAATGCGCCTGCAAGCAGCGTTCCCGCCAGAGAGCCCAGCATATTTGAAGCGCCATTATTGCTGCCGCCAAGCAGGCTGGACAGCATACTGCCCTGATTTATGCTGTCTTGATCGGCGTTATTGTTTAGCAGCGTTCCATCAAGGCCGCTGCCGCCGGACTGTGCAGTCTGGCCGCTCGCGCCGCTCCCGAACAGCGCTTCAAGAAGTCCTCCGGGCTGCTGGGACTGTGCCTGCTGCTGTCCGCCCCCAAGGAGAGAGGTAAGCAGGCTGCCTCCGGCAGAACCGCTGTTGCCATTTGTATTGTTGCCGAGCAGTGCCCCCATAAGAAGCGTCGTTCCGATATCTCCGAGGCCGGAGCCGGAGGCAGTCTGTGTGTTGCTATGTCCCGCATCATCGTCAGTAAAGAGGGACAGCAGCGACGACAGTCCGCCGGATGAGGTATTGTTGGCGCTTGTCTCGGTGCTTATAAGGGAAAGTATCACAGGGGCCAGCAGCGCCAGTATCTTTGCGCTCTCGTCCTTTGTAACGCCGGCCCGCTTCGCCAATGCATCGGTCACGCCCTGCTTGTTGCCGCCCAATATTTTTCCAATTATTTTGTTGCCATCCTCAAGGTCGGCTTTGTTCAGCTGCTCGGCGGCAGAAAGGCCGCTGCTATGCTGTCCGAGCGCCTTATGCAGCGACTCCGCGCCTGCCTTTGTGCCGGCATTGTCGGACATGGCCTGTACCAGCAGCGGTATGGCGTTGCCCATTAGGTTCTCCGCCTGCTTTTCGTTTACGTTCGCCGCCTTTGCCACCTGCTTTACCGAGCTGCCGGACATAAGCTCGCCCGCCAGCATGCCGATTATATTGCCCATGCTTTTATCCCCTTCCGTAGCCGTATTTGTTTATGTATCCATTTTATTTCATACATTG
>CALCEX010000111.1 GCA_937900325.1 uncultured Clostridia bacterium
GGGCTTTGTGGTCACAAAGATAATGAAGGAAAACTTCAGCGATATAGTTGACATAAAGTTTACCGCCGATATGGAAAGCAAGCTCGATCTCATAAAGGATGGGGAGGAGCCATGGAAGGAGGTCATAAGGGAATTTTACGGCCCCTTTGAAAAGACCCTTGAAAAGGCCTCCGCGAACATAGAAAAGGTGGTCATACCCGACGAGGTATCCGATGTAAAGTGCGAAAAGTGCGGCTCCATGATGGTATACAAGATGGGGCGCTTCGGTAAGTTTCTCGCCTGCCCAAATTTCCCAAACTGCCGCAACACCAAGGCCATAGTCGAAAAGACCGACGTGAAATGCCCCTTGTGCGGCGGCGAAATAATAAAGCGCAAGTCAAAGAGGGGCAAGGTATTCTACGGCTGCGAAAAGTACCCGGAGTGCAGCTTTGTATCCTGGGATAAGCCGGTAAAGGAGAGGTGCCCCAAATGCGGCGGCATGATGGTGCACAAGATGAGCCATGGAGGCGGATTTGACGCCTGCATCACCGAGGGCTGCGGATACACTACAAAGCAGAATAAACAGGATAATAAGCAGGATAAAAAGGGGAGCGAGGAATGAAGGCTTCTGTAATAGGCGCAGGCCTGGCGGGCTGCGAGGCGGCATATCAGCTTGCCAAAAGGGGCGTAGAGGTGGATCTCTATGAGATGAAGCCCAAACGCAGGTCTCCCGCCCACCATGCCGATACGCTCGCCGAGCTGGTCTGCTCCAACTCACTCCGTTCAGACCGGCTGCAAAACGGCGCCGGCCTTATGAAGGAGGAAATGCGCCGACTGGATTCGCTGATAATGAGCTGCGCGGATTCCTGCCGGGTCCCCGCCGGCGGCGCGCTGGCGGTTGACAGGGATTCCTTTACCCGGTGCGTTACGGAAAGAATAACTTCAAATCCGAATATAAATCTTATAAGCGAGGAAATAACAGAGCTGCCAAATGCCCCGGCCATAGTCGCTACCGGGCCGCTTACCGATGGAGCGCTGTATAAGGCGATAGAGGGCTTCTTCGGTGGGAGCCTGCACTTTTACGATGCCGCAGCTCCCATAGTACGGGCCGATTCGCTGGATATGGACAAGGTATTCAGGGCTTCGCGCTATGAACGCGGCAGCGACTATCTGAACTGCCCCATGACAAGGGAGGAGTATTTCGCCTTTGTGCATGAGCTGGTGAAAGCCGAAACCGCGCCGCTGAAGGAATTCGAAACACCCAG
>CALCEX010000112.1 GCA_937900325.1 uncultured Clostridia bacterium
TTTTCGTTATTTTATGCCCGTAAGGCGAATAGCTTATATATGACTAATAAGCCGGAGGATAGGAAGATGAAGCGATTGTTTATATTGATCCTGGCGCTGCTTACGGCGCTTATGATGGCGTGCTGTAAAAAGACCGCGGAGATCCCGGAACCAGAGACCGATACGGACAGCGGATACCGGCGCACCACTCTGTACTACGCCACGGAGGATGGATTCATAGTGCCTGTTATGAAGAATATACCCTGGGAGGAGGGAATAGGAAGGGCGGCGCTTAGCTACCTCGTATCCGGAAGAGACAATGATAAAAGCGCATCCATGATGGGCCTGAAGACTGTAATACCCGAGGGTACGGAATGCGCTCTCCGTATAGGCGAGGGAGGCAGCGCCCGGGTAGACCTGACCGGCATCGGCCAGCAGACAAAGGAACAGGAGCAGGCTATGGTTATTGCGATAGTAAACACACTGACTGAGTTCCCATCCATAAACAACGTCAGCATAACCATCGGCGGCAAGGAGAAAAAGGCCCTTTCCAACGGCACCGATATATCCAAACCCATGGAGAGCTTCGCGCTGAATATCGAGGACGGGGAGATGCCGGTTTCGGGCGAAGCCCACGCCCTTACGCTGTACTTCCAAAATTCGGCTGCCAGCCTTAATATTCCCGTGACACGCTACACCGACACGGTCCCTTCGTTTTCCGGGGCTGTGCAGGAGGAGATAGCCGGGCCTAAAGACGAGGGTCTTATAAACTGCTTCCCATCGGGGACTGAGCTCATAAGCGCATATATAAAGGACGGCATAGCCAGCGTCGATCTGACGAAGGAATTCGAGAAAGTCGCCGATACGGAGGGTATGCTGGATGCTGCAAGGGATTGTCTGTACCTCTGCGCCAATCAGTTCGATCAGGTGTACGGCGTTGATATAACCGTAGAAGGAAAGGAATACAGCATGCATACTTCCGCTGTGTCTGCCCCCGTATATGTGAACGAGTGGCGATAGATATGGAAATGCGGCGGACGCTGTGGTAAAATAGCCGTATTGAATTTTGCCGCACAAAGGAGAAATATATATGAAGCTTATAATCGCCTCGAACAACGCTCATAAGGTATCCGAAATAAAGGCTATTTTAGGCTGCTTTTATGACGAGATACTTTCCCTTGGGGAGGCGGGCATAGATATGGATGTGGATGAGGATGCAGATACCTTTGAGGGCAACGCTCTCAAGAAGGCCAGAGAGGTATTTGCCGTTGCAGATGCGGATGCCGTGCTGTCAGACGACAGCGGCTTGGCGGTTGATGCTCTGGGCGGCGCTCCCGGAGTTTACAGCGCGCGCTACGCGGGCGCGGGCCATGACGACGCCGCCAACAACGCGAAGCTCCTTGACGCACTAAGGGACATACCTGATGAAAAACGCACAGCAAGGTTTTGTACCTCGGTGGCGCTCATACGCAGGGGAATGCCTGCCGTTACCGCAGATGGAAGCGTGGAAGGGATCATACTACGCTCTCCGCAAGGCGAAAACGGCTTCGGCTACGATCCGCTGTTCTATTATGGGCCGTTGAAGAAATCCTTCGCACAGCTGACGCCGGAGGAGAAAAACTCTGTCAGCCACAGAAAGCGCGCCCTCGAGTCCCTATGCTGCAAACTGAGAGCGGAAAAATGATGCGCATAGGCATAGTAAGCGATACCCACGGCGATTCATAC
>CALCEX010000113.1 GCA_937900325.1 uncultured Clostridia bacterium
CGAATTATGGAAACAAGTATTACGGCTGGGTAACTGTGCGGGAAGCCGTGACCAAGTCGCTCAATGTGCCTGCGGTAAAGACGCTGTCGGAAGTAGGGGTGGAAAGGGCAAAGAATTTCGCAAAAAGGTGCGGCATAGAGTTTGACGATAAGGACGACAGTCTGGCCCTTGCTCTTGGCGGTTTTACCTATGGCGTATCTCCTTTGCAGATCGCAGGGGCGTATTCCTGCTTTGCCTCGGGCGGCATATACAATACTCCAACGCTGATAAAGAAGATAACCGACAAAAACGGTCTGACGGTATATGAATACAGACCGGATGACCGGAGAGTGATGAACGAGGCAAACGCCTATATCCTTACCAGCATGCTCAAAAGCGTGGTGACCGAAGGAACGGGCCACCGGCTGAATACGCTTGATATACCCATAGCAGGCAAGACCGGCACAGTAGGCCTGTCCAACGGCAACAGGGATGCGTGGATGGCAGGATATACGCCTGAATATACTGCCGTGGTATGGCAGGGGTACGATAGCGACAAGCTGGGGCTGCTGCCGTCCTCCGCCACTGGCGGCACGTATCCTGCGCTGATGTTGTATGAGCTTTTCAATCACATATATCCAGAGGGCAGGAGCGGAGACTTTGAAAAGCCCGAAAGCGTGAAACAGTACTCCATCGATGCAAAGACGCTGAAAAAGCAGCACAAGGTAGCTCTCGCCAACGCCATGACGCCGCAAAGCAGCCGAATTACCGAATACTTTACGGAAGAAACGGCGCCGGAGGACATATCGGGCTATTGGACAGTACCGGGCTCGGCACAAAACCTTGCGGCAGTGCGCGAAGAAGGAGGTATTGCGGTATCTTTCGATTGCCCGGATGATTTCGGGATATATACCCTGCTGCGCGGCGAAGCCGGTAAGGTTGAAAAGCCGCTTATGTCCTGGAGCGGCCGCGAAGGGCACATAGAATACATCGACGCCTCGGCAGAGCCGGGAACAGGTTACAGATACAGGGTGGCGGTAAGGCACGAGGAGCTGCTGATAGGCGATGATCCGGTAGAGGGACTAACCACAAGATATGCGTTCGTACCGGCTGGACTGGTTACAAGAAACTTATACGCAAATGAATAAGATGTGCGTCAACTGCGGACATTATGCGGCTGATGTATTGACTATTGCCGAAATTAGTATAAAATATATCATATAATTATCGAAAGTGACGGCAATATATACATGGATCTTACGAAAATCGCCGAAGAAATGCAGCCTCGTTCAATGGCTGCGCGTGATTGGGTCTTTCAGGTGATACGCGCAGCTATAGTACGCGGCGAGCTTCCGGGAGACATGCCTCTGAGGCAGGACGAGATATCCTCTGCGTTAAGCGTCAGCCACATACCGGTGCGCGAGGCCTTTCGCCAGCTTGAGGCACAGGGACTCGTCAGAATATACCCCAACAGGGGCGCGGTGGTAACAAAGCTCTCCGCCAAAGAGCTCAGCGACGTAATGGATACCCGCATACTGCTGGAGGTAGGCGCGCTTCGCTCGGCTCTTCCGCATATAACAAATGCTGACCTTGCGCGGGCAAGGGAGCTTTTGGAGCTTTTCTCCAACGAGAAGGATCCCACAAAGGGAGCGGAGCTTAACCTCAGGCTGCATTTTTCGTTGTATGACCCCTGCAATAACCAGACCCTGCTTGCCCTGATAGACCAGATGCACGCCAATGTGGATAGGTATGTGACTCCTTTTTTCGGAAAGGAGGAGGTATCGGCGGAACTTTATACCATCGATGAGCACAGCCAGATAATTTCCGCCTGCGAAAGCAAGGATACCGAACTCGCCACGGCGATACTCAGGACGCATTTGCAGCGCACAAAGAATCTGCTGCTCAAATCCCCGCTGCTCAGCTGACCCAAATTCAAAACCGCGCCATGGAGCCGCAGATTCGCGGCTCTTTTTTGCAGACGTTACAAACATATTTTAACAATTTATTTACAGCGATATTGTTGACTGATATATCTGCCCTACTATATACTTGATACTTGAATTGTAAATAATGGCTTGGGAGGTGGCTCTTTTGAACAGATGAAAGCAGCATATCGTCATTGGTGTGTATGAGTAAATTGATTCTGAAGCAACTACCTTATGCAATTACAGATTATGAAAGGAACAGCCAATACTATGAAAACGAAACGGTTGATTTCTGCTATGATAATCTCTTTTGTACTTTTGGCCATGTTCGGCGGCGCAAATGCAAGTGAAAATAGCATTTTGCGAAATAGTGATTCTGATGATGTTGCTAAGTATTATGAACTGCTGGAAGATATTGAATCCGGCAAAGCATATTGGATCACAGAGAAAAAACTTCTCCCAAATACTGATACAAGAGCAATAACCAAAGTTACGGCGTCGGATGCTGTTAAACGGAATGGAACTAAATATGGTACTGCGTATATAGATATATATTGTATGTCTCCTGGTATGGTGATAGATTACTGGGATAATGTGAGAGTAGAAAAAGCATCTGATCCCAATATTTTAGAATGCACCTTACTTCAGTATGATGTGGCATTTTATCCAGAACAAAATGCTATTAGGGTCGTGATGCAAATTTATGGAAGACATGCTCAGGGAGCATCCGGTTCTTTTACCGAAATCGACACCTATGATTTCTAAATAATTCGGAAAGGAAGATACGGATCATGAAAAGGTCGGTTTTATGCTGCTTACTGATGATGCTTTTGTTGGCGTTGTTAGGCTGTCGGGAAAAGGGTATTGATTATGAAGCTTATCAGAAGGTGCTGGACGAGGTCAACTCCGAATATGAGACATATTTTACCTTTGAGCAGTTCCCTCCAAACGAAAAATGGGATATAAAGTCTTATGAAGAATTTGCCGTTGACTGTGCAAAAAAAAATCGTGGAATACAGAGCGGACTGCGAGAAATACGGAACGACGATGGAGGAACTCCTCAAAAACTTTGACGACAAGATGGGAGCTCTCCCCGAGGATGACTTTCAGGCCGCCGGCGACTGATGCTGCATCACAATAAAATCGCCCTGCCCGGCGATATGAAAGCAAGGCGGGCAGTCAGGAGCCGCAAATCCGCGGCTCTTTTTGTATTTTTGCGGCGAAATCCATCATTGTTGATAAACAGGACACAGATTTGACGCGATTCTGTGATATAATCAATACTGATATAAGATACACTGGAGGCGATGGCGTGCGGTCCGACATATATTCACTGCTGGTATCCGGTATGAGATACTTCTTTGTCGCTGCCATAGTTTATATATTATTCAGGATAGTGTACCACTCCGTATGCGAGTATAATGAGCTGCGCCGGGTAAAGAGCTGGCTGGAAAAGGGCTATGCAAGGCATATAGAGTTCCTTCCGCCGTTTGATACCAACGAGGACGGCTTTATACTCGCAAAGAGCAATATAATAGGCCGGGGAAGGAAATGCGATATATGCATTGACGACGGCTCGGTGCGCCGCAAGCATGCCAAGATATATGAAAAGGGCGGCTTTGTATACATCCGGCGTTACGGGAGAGCCAGCATTCTAATAAACGGCGAACCCATGGAGCACAAAACGGAGGAACTGGCAGAAGGCGATCTCGTACAGTTGGGCGAGGTCAGGTTCTATTACAGAATGAAGCGGATGCTGTGCGAGGAGGCGAAAAATGAACAGAGTTAGGCAGCTTAGCGCGGCAGGTCTTCTTGGCCTCGTCATGATATTTGAGCTTGCTGCTTTCGCGCTGCTGTCATTAAGGGACGAAAGCTTTGACTACAAGGCGCTGGTCTTTGTCGGCGGCCTTATAGCGGTGCTGCTTTTACAGTATATAATCATGCTGTGGATATCCAAATACGCTGACAGATTCATACTTGTCATCGCCAACCTTCTTGCGGGCATAGGCATGATAGTGCAGTACAGGCTCTCATACGAAGTGGCGTTCAAGCAGCTCGTATGGTTCGGCATAGGTGTAGTTGCCATGATAGTTTGTGCGCTGCTTATGCGGGCGCCGAAATTTTTCAAAACCATGGACATTCCTATTATGGTTCTCAGCGTTGCTGTGCTTGGGATCCTGCTGGTGGTAGGCACCGAAAACGGCGGTGCCAAAAACTGGATAAAGCTGGGCGGCATAAGCGTTCAGCCCTCGGAATTCGTTAAAGTAGCGCTGGTGTTCGTCATGGCCAACCACTTTACAAAGGTAAAAAGGACCTGGGACTGGCTGCCGTCTGCAATATTTGCGATAATCGTGGCGGGGCTTCTGGTTGCGGAGCGCGATCTTGGCGCCGCGCTGCTCATATGCGGGACGTATCTCATAATGTTTTACACCGCGACCGGCAAGGTAGGCACTACGCTGGTCGGCCTTGGAGCCGGTGCTGCCGGCGCCGTAGCCAGTTATTACCTGTTCGACCACGTAAAAGCGCGCGTGGCCATATGGTTAAACCCCTGGGCTACCTATTCCACCAGCGGCTACCAGGTCGCCCAGGGTCTCATGGCAATAGCCTCGGGCGGTATGTGGGGGCTTGGGCTTACCAAAGGGTTGCCCAAGAGCATACCCGCATATAATACAGACTACATATTTGCGGTCATATGCGAGGAGTTCGGCATTGTATTCGGAATTGCCGTGATAGCGCTGTATCTGGTATTCATAATACGGGGCGCGCTTATAGCGCTCAACGCCAGGAGCAGATATCTTATGCTTACAGCCTTTGGCTGCACGGTGCTCATAACCCTGCAAAGCTTCATAATAATCGCAGGCGTGATAAAGCTCATACCGCTTACCGGCATAACGATGCCCTTCGTAAGCTATGGCGGCAGTTCAATGATAGCCTGCATGATGCTGCTCGGCATACTGGAGGGCATATCCATACAAAATGGAGAGATGCTTCAGGACGCAATGTGCGAAGCCGGTGAAGAGAATGCTTAAGGAAGAGATTATATGAAAAAGGAACGGAAAAACAGCACAAGAAATCACATAAAGGCCATGCTGGCGCTGTTTTGCGTTATGTTCATAGTGCTGAGCGTCTATCTGGGCTACATAGTAAACGTATACGGCAACCGCTGGTTTTCCAGCCCTTATAATACAAGGGTCGCAAGCAGAAAAGGAACCATCGCCGCCGGAATGCTGCTGGACAGAAACGGCGTAAGGCTTGCATATACAAACAGCGAAGGCCAGCGTAAATATGTGGACATAAAGTCGCTGCGGCGTTCCATGAGCCACATAATAGGCGACACATACGGCCAGACATTTGGCGCGGAATCCATGTTTGCAAAGTATCTTTTAGGCTTTGACAGCCGTTTGACCGACGAATTCGAGCAGCTCATAGGCACCCAGCAGAAGGTGGGCTCCAGCGTGCTGCTTACCGTAGATTCAGAGCTTTGCGAGTACGCTTACAGCCTGATGGACGATTACTGGGGCGCGGTGGTGCTGATGAATTACAAAACGGGCGAAATACTCGCCTCTGTCAGCCAGCCAACTTTTGATCCCAAATATATGGAGGATTACCTGAACGGAGAGAAGGAGCTTGCCGCCAGCGCAATGGTGAACCGGGTAACCATGGGGCGCTATACTCCGGGCTCCACGTTCAAGATAGTTACCATGATAGCGGCGCTGCGTTATCTTCCCGGTATGGAAAACCGCACGTTCAACTGCGACGGCGCCCTTGTGTTTGATAAAAAGACCGGCAAGTATCTGCCGAACATACACGTTGACGACGAAGAATTCGCCGCTGCCAGCAGCAAAATAAATTATGACAGAGATCAGGAGGGGGCAGAGGACGTGGGCGCGGAGCCTGCTGCCAGCGAGCTATACAGTATAATAAGGGATTCGCACAGCGAATACCACGGCGAGATAGACATATATACCGCATTCGCAAAATCCTGCA
>CALCEX010000114.1 GCA_937900325.1 uncultured Clostridia bacterium
AGGTGTTTTTTATATAAATAAAAAGCAGAAGCCCGAAGGCTTCTGCTTTTTTGTTTATCTTTCTTCTCGGAAGTATGCAAGGCCAAGGCTTGCGGGGGGCTGATCCTCCCTCTTCTTGCGCAGGGAAACAACTATGAGCACCACCAGAGTTACCACATATGGCAGCATCTTATACAGCTCCTTTATGGAAAGCTCCGTGCCGGTGGGAATGTAGAGGTACAGTATATAGAATCCGCCGAACAATATGGAAGCCAGCACGCTCACGTTAGGACGCCATATGGTGAATATGACCAGCGCTATGGCAAGCCAGCCGCGGTCGCCGAAGGCATTGTTAGACCATACGCCGCAGGCGTAATCCATTACATAGTACAGTCCGCCGAGGCCCGCTATCATGCTGCCTATGCAGGTAGCCATGTACTTGTATTTAGTTACGTTTATGCCGGCCGCATCGGCTGTGGCGGCGCTTTCGCCAACCGCCCTCAGATGCAGACCCGTGCGGGTATGCTTGAGGAAGTAAGAACTAAGCAACGCGATGACTATTGCCAGGTACGCAAGGAAGCCGTAGGACAGGAATACCTTGCCGAACCAGCCCGTGGTCTCGGCTATTGGCAGGGACTTGCTGAAGTAGGCGCTGGTAGCGGAAAGGGCTATGGAAGGCACCTCGCTGTCGGTGAGCTTTATAAGCGAGCCGCCGAAGAAGTTGCCTATTCCTACGCCGAAGGTGGTCAGCGCAAGGCCGGTCACGTTCTGGTTAGCCCGCAATGTGACGGCAAGCAGGCAGTAAATGAGGCCCATTATAAGTGAACCCAGCAATGAAGAAAGCATGGGTATACCTATTGCCAGCACCGCATTCATCTCCGCCGCGCTCGCCACCGATTGCTCATAGAAGAACGCTCCTATAACGCCGCATATGCCGCCGACGTACATAACGCCGGGGATGCCCAGGTTCAGGTTGCCGGATTTCTCCGTCAATATCTCGCCGGTGCTGCCGTACAGCAGGGGTATGCCCTGCATGACTGCACGTGGGAGGAAAGATGCAAAATCGAACATTGCTTATGCCTCCTTCTTTCCGGCCTTACGCAGGCTTACTTTATAATTGATGAAGAACTCGCTGCCGATTATGAAGAACAGCATTATGCCCGTCAGTATATCGGCAAAGGAGTGGTTTAATCCAAATACGCTGGATATCTCGCCTGCGCCGCGGCTCAGAACTACCAGCAGCAGACTGGTAAATATCATCACGATGGGGTTAAACTTTGCCATCCAGGATACCATGACCGCTGTAAATCCGCGCCCGCCTACTATTGTAGTCGTAAGCGTATGGTCGATACCTGCCGTAAGCAGAAAGCCGATAAGGCCGCACATAGCGCCGGAGAGCACCATGGTACGGATTATGACCCTTTCAACCTTTATGCCCGCATAGCTTGCGGTGCGTTTGCTCTCGCCCACCACGGCGATCTCATAGCCGTGCTTGCTGTACTTCAGGTATATGTAGGTAAACACAGTCATCGCCGCCACGACGAGTATCGTGAGCAGGTACTGCTTGCCCGCTATCTTCGGCAGCCAGCCGGCGTTGGTATTCTGGTTGATTATACCTATCTGGCCCGCGCCCTTTGGCACCTCCCAAACGATGATGTAATACGCGGCGAGCTGCGTTGCTATGTAGTTCATCATCAGGGTGAACAGCGTTTCGTTGGTATTCCAGCGCGCCTTGAAAAAGGCGGGCAGGAAGCCCCATAATGCGCCGGCGGCGATAGCCGCGATTATCATTATTGGTATGAGAAGGCCGTTGGGCAGTTTATCCCCTATACAGATCATGCAGGCGGCGGTAGCAAGGCAGCCTACGAGCACCTGGCCCTCAGCGCCTATGTTCCAGAAGCGCATCTTGAATGCGGGAGTAACAGCAAGGGATATGCCGAGCAGCACCGCGAGATTCTGGAAGGTAACCCAGGTCTTTCGCGCCGTGCCGAAGGCGCCGTGGAATATGGTGCCGTAAATGCTTATTGGGTTCTCACCGGTCATGAGCATGGTGACCAGCGCGCAGACTATCAGCGCAAGCAGTATTGCGCAGCCGCGTATGGCTGCCGAAAGATACCACGGAAGCGTGCCGCGCTTTGCGATATGGAATAGAGACTGTTTTTTATTCATTCTCTGCCTTTCCTCCTTCCACCCGAGTCATAAGCACGCCTATCTGACGCTTATCTGCCTTGCGGGCATCCACTACTCCGGATACCTGACCGCCGCAGAGGACTACTATCCTGTCGCACAGCTCGAGCAGTACATCCAGATCCTCGCCCACATATACTACGGCCACGCCTCTCATCTTCTGCTCTGTCAGCAGGTTATAGATGGTGTAGGAGGTATTTATATCCAGTCCGCGTACAGCGTATGCAGTCATCAGCACCGAGGGCGACTGGGCTATCTCGCGGCCTACCAGCACCTTCTGCACGTTGCCGCCGGACATGCGGCGCACCGGGAACGAAGTGCTGGGGGTGACTACCTCAAGCTCATCCCAGATGCGTTTGGCCAGCGTCTCGGGATCCCTGCGGTTAACAAAGGGGCCGTTGCCCTTGCGCCAGGAGCGCAGCATCATGTTGCCGGTCATGCCCATTGAGCCCACCAGACCCATGCCCAGCCGGTCCTCGGGCACGAAGGACATCGCTATGCCCTTCTTGCGTATATCCATAGGATCCAGGCCGACCAGATTATGGCCTTTCTCGTCGCCAGGGCCGTAATAGGTAACGGTGCCGGAAGCTATTGGGTACAGGCCCGCTATGGATTCAAGCAGCTCGCGCTGACCGCTGCCGGCCACGCCCGCAATGCCCAGCACCTCGCCCGCATTTATGGTAAAGCTTACGTTGTTCAAACGCTTCACGCCCAGCTCGTCATAAACGGTCAGGCCGTCCACCACAACCCGCGGAGTCACATTTATAGGATCGGGACGGTTGATATTAAGGCTGACGCTGCGGCCCACCATCATGTCTGTCAATGACTGCTGATCGGCGTCCTTGGTCATAACGTCGCCAATGTATTCGCCCTTCCGAAGAACGGCGACGCGGTCGGATACCTCCAGCACCTCATGCAGCTTATGGGTGATTATGATGAGGGACTTTCCGTCCGCCTTCATGTTGCGCATTATCTGGAAAAGCTTGTCGGTTTCCTGAGGAGTCAAAACGGCGGTGGGCTCGTCAAGTATCAGAATATCAGCGCCGCGGTAAAGAACCTTTACGATCTCCACTGTCTGCTTCTGGGACACCGACATATCGTAAATCTTCTGATTTGGATCTATATCGAAGCCGTATTTTTCGCAGATCTCTCGTACCTTTTTGCTGGCGTCAGCCAGGTTCAGCTTGCCCTCGAGGCCCAAAACGATATTTTCCGTCGCGGTAAACACATCCACCAGCTTGAAATGCTGATGTATCATGCCTATTCCGTTGTCGAAGGCGTCTTTGGGTGAAGCGATCGTCACAGGCTTGCCGTGAATGTAAATCTGTCCCTCGTCGGGGTAGTAAATGCCGGAGAGCATATTCATAAGGGTGGTTTTCCCGCTGCCGTTCTCTCCCAAAAGGGAAAGTATTTCACCCTCGTGCAGTTCGAGATTGATATTGTGATTGGCAACTATCGAACCGAATTTTTTAGTAATGTTCTCCATCTTAACTGCACATGCAGTTCCCAAGGCGGTCACCCTTTCTTTATGGAATGAATCACAGAAATTCTTCCCGGATTTTGATTTGATTGATTTTATATTATCATAACAAATTTTGTTTGTAAACCAAAATACTTTAGATATTTTACGGCGCCGGCACGATCGCTCACGGCCGGCGCCGCATACCGTTCACTTTCAATTAAAAAAACGGGCTGCCCGAAGGCAGCACGTTTTTATGGCATTTTTTAGTATGCGGTATCCAGCAGCTCGATGCCGTCGATGCTGAGGTTGAAATAAGGAGCGGAGCGGAACTTGGACTCCATGAAGGCGCCGTTCTCTACAACCTCGGTATCGGGGGTGTAATCGGGATCGGTGTCAACGTCAGCCATATAGGAATCAAGGGTCTTGCCCTCTACGGTAAAGGTGGAGCAATCGAATACCTTCAGCTCGCCGCTCTCCAGCTTGGCGATAGCGGCGTCGATGGCTTCCTGGGTGCCCTCAGCGGCAACGTTGGTGTTGAGGTCGGTCAGCTTTACGGAGCCGGTAGCAAGAGTGCCGGTCCAGTCGGTATCGATGGTCTCGCCGTTCATGCAGGCAGTGATGGCATACTCATAGTAGGGAGCCCAGTCGATGCGGGAGGAGACGATGTAGGTGTTGGGGCAAGCGTCCTGAGTGGAGCCGTTGTAGGAAACGTTGGGAACACCGGCGGTCTCGCAGGCGGTGGGAGCACCCATGGAGTCGGCATGCTGGCTGATCAGCTTGCAATTATTCTGGATCAGC
>CALCEX010000115.1 GCA_937900325.1 uncultured Clostridia bacterium
GAATAGCATATGCGGCACAGTTTTCGGCGGACATATGCCGTGACGCGGGAGAAAGCGCCGTGGCCTCCCGCATAGAGTTGGCGGGGCGGCTGATGATGCTCCTTGCGGCGCTGCCCATGGTGTTCTCAGTCGTGGAGGCGATATGCGGTCTTGTAAGCTTGTAGGGCTGTTGCTGCTTGCGGCGCTGCTGCTATCTCCGTGTATAGCGATGGCGGAGGAGATATCCATACCGGCGGTGGAGTACGACATATCGGGCTGGGAGGATATATGGCGCGAGATACAGGCAGAAACCGGCGGGGCTGCCGGCGGCGCATCGGTATCGGATGTAATAGAGCGGATAAAGGAAGGAAACCTGGACGGGCTGCTTGATTGGGGAAGGATAGGAGAGCTATTCAAAGAGAAACTTGCGGATAGAGTAAAAGGTATGCTTGGTATAATAGCCACGGCGTTCTTTTCTGCGGCAGCCGGGGCGGTGGTGGGAACACAAAAGGGAGTGGGCGAAATGCTGAACTTCTGCCTTACCGGGCTTTGCATATCCGTTGCCGCAGCGTGCGTTTGCGCACAGATGAAGGAGGCACAGAAAATAATAGACGGGGTATCGCAGCTTGGCGAGATGATATCCCCTGCGCTTATGGTAATGATAGCGGCAGCCGGCGGCAGCGCCGTATCCGCCGTGCAGCCTACCGCCGTATTGCTTTGCAGCGGCATGACAGGTGCGTTTCGAAATACCTTCATGCCATTTATTCTGATGATGTGCGCGCTGTCCACTGCGGGTACGGTGAGCGAAAACAAGCAGCTCAAGGCAATAGCGGCACTGATAAAAAGCCTTTTGAAATGGGGAATGGGGCTGGCTTTTACCTTTTTCCTGGGCAGCGTCAGCATAAAGAGCCTTAATGCGGCGGGGCTGGACGGCGCGGGGGTGAAGGCGCTCAAATACGCCTTTGATAAATCCGTGCCCGTAGTGGGCGGAGTTATATCCGGCACATATGAAGGGCTTAGGGCCGGGGCGATCGTGCTGAAGAACGCTGCGGGCACGGTGGCGCTGTTGCTGCTGCTTTTGCACTTTACGGCTCCCGGCATACGGAT
>CALCEX010000116.1 GCA_937900325.1 uncultured Clostridia bacterium
CAAGGGGCGGGTGGCGGGTAAAGGCTGAGCTTCGTAAAAAAATCGCCGCAAGCTGAGTAAAACTCGCGGCGATGCTGGCGCGCCCGGCGCGATTCGAACGCGCTGCCTTATGCTCCGGAGGCATACGCTCTATCCAAGTGAGCTACGGGCGCCTACCCCATTATGATAGCATTTTGGAGGAAATAATTCAACCCCGAAAGCTAAATCCCCAATATGCACAGCGCTTCGCGTATATTCTTTACGCGGGTATAATTCAGGCCGTCTACCCGGGGAAGCGCGTCGCTGTTGGGGACGACTATATGCGAGAAGCCGAGCCGGGCGCATTCCTGTATGCGCTTATCCAAACGGTTTACGGGGCGCACTTCGCCTGTGAGCGAAAGCTCCCCCAGAATGGCGGTGCGCGGCGGGAGGGCGATGTCTGCGCCGGCGCCCGCTATACACATGGCTACCGCAAGGTCGCCCGCGCGCTCGTCAAGACGTATGCCGCCTACTACGTTGGTATAAACGTCCTTATCGTAGAACCTCAACCCCGCCTTCTTTTCCAACACTGCCAGCAGCAGCACAAGGCGGTTGTTATCAAGGCCCGCTGCCATTCGGCGCGGGTTGGAGAAGGGAGAGGTGGAGAGCAGCGCCTGTACCTCTACCATCATGGGGCGGGTGCCTTCCATGGCGCAGGTAACGGCGCAGCCCGGGAGCTCCGCCCCCGTTATGAACAGCGTGGAGGGGTCGGATATCTCCGCCATGCCGGTGGAGCGCATTTCAAAGACGCCTATCTCATCGGTGCTGCCGAAGCGATTCTTTACAGAGCGCAGCAGGCGGAAGGAATCCTGCCTGTCGCCTTCAAAATAAAGCACCGTATCCACCATATGCTCGAGTATACGGGGGCCGGCTATGGCGCCGTCCTTGGTAACGTGGCCCACTATAAAGGTGGCTGCGCCGGTGCGCTTTGCCATGCGGGTTATAAGGGAGGTGGCCTCGCGTATCTGTGAGGTGCTGCCGTTTGTGCCGGAGCATTCCGCCGAGTACATGGTCTGTATGCTGTCTATCATTATGCAGGCGGGCTTTACCCTGTCCACCTCGCTCTCTATGGCGGAAAGGTCGTTTTCGGCCAGTATCAGCATATCCCCGCCAACGCCGAGGCGCTCTGCCCTAAGCTTCAGCTGGGGCGCGGATTCCTCGCCGGTAACGTATAATACTGTACCCTGCTTTGTAAGCTTTGCGGCTGTCTGCATGAGGAGAGTGGATTTGCCTATGCCGGGATCGCCGCCCAAAAGGGTGACGCTGCCGGGCACTATGCCGCCGCCGAGGACTCTGTCAAGCTCCCCTATGCCGGAGGATACCCGCCCGGAGGCGGTAGTGGCAACATCGGCTAAGGGTATGGCGCGGGCATAGGCGAGGCTGTTTATGGAGGGGGCTGAGGATATCTTCTTTTGCTCCAGCATGGTGTTCCAACTGCCGCAGGCAGGGCACTTACCCAGCCACTTGGTGCTTTCGTAGCCGCATTCCCCGCAGAAAAATACGCTGCCCTTCGCTTTTGCCATATTATGCTCCTTGAACCTTGCTATCAGGGTATTTTTATGAATTTTACTATATCGCGCTCGCGGGAGGTAACGTCCATCCAGACCACATAGTCGTCTGACACGCCCAGCAGCAAAGCGGATTCATATTCCTGAGTTACACGGTATATTTTGCCGTCCGCAAAGGAAAATACTAATATGCTGCTGGAATCCGTATCGGTATTTGTGCGGGAATAGGCGAGGAAATTGCTGCCCAGCCCGAACTCGACCACACAGCGATCCACCTCGGCGGGAGTGCCTGAGAGACCGTCCGATGCATAAAGGGCCGTGTCCCTTCCGTGAAGCTCGGTAAGCCAGGCGACGTATCTGCCGTTGTACTCCGGGTCATGCACGAAGGTGCCGGGTTTGATGGACTTTATTGAGGATTCATTGAGGTTTATGTAGCGTATCACGCTGGTGTCCGAGTTGCCGTCGGAGGTGGCGGAATCCGCCCATATCAGCGTGTTGTTTGACAAAAAAGGCTTGCTCTGGCCGTATACCGAGCTTGTGAACATGGCCACTACGGTGGATTCCATGGTGGTCAGATCGTATACGAACAGCTTGTCCTTATTGGTGCCGGTGCGGTCGGTGAAGGCGACATAATTGCCGGAAAGGAAGGGCTCCGGCTGGCCGGAGTATATGTCCTTGACCTTTACTGCCTTTAGAGGGGAGGCAGTAAGATCGACCGCCATGATGGCGCCGCCGCCTGACAGACTCCCGTCCAGGTATACCAGCCACTTATCGTTGAATTTGGGAAACAGAAAATGGTCGTTCTGCGGCGTCAGGCTTATCTTTTCGCTGATGCGGGTGCTTGGGTGGAAGAAGAACATATCCCTGAACACCACGTTTTTGCCGGTGGAATCCAGCTTGCCCGCAGAGATCACCATCTTGTCGTTGTAAAAGTACGGGTCTGTGAACCACTTGTAGCTCGACGAACCGTCAAAGACCAGCTCCTGAGAGTTGCCGGCAAAATCATACAGGCTCATCGGGTTGGGCGTTGGCGTGGGTATCGGCGTAGGGGCAGGGGTAGGCTCGGGGGCAAATGGTGGCCGGTAATCCCAGCCCATGAGGTCTGCCGCCTTGGGTATGACCACATAGAATATAGCGTAAAGCAGCGCCAGAAAGACTAATATTACGGCCAAAAGCTTGAGTATTGGGCCCCATACCGAGGCGTTGAGGCTGCGTTTGCGCCTTCTGCGCTTTGCTCTTTTGAAACGGCGTCTTGACATATATGCTTAAGCTCCCCGCATTGACAACATATTACATTCAAATTATAGCATGGCGGGCGCCGTCATATCAATCGCGGCATTTGTTAATTAAATTATACCATCGAAAAAAGCCTCAACTTTGTCATTTTGATTTGTCCGGAGTGATGGTATAATCAATCGATATCATAAAAATAAATTTGTTTAAATAAAGGAGAAGGATATGCTGGGAACAATAGTAAATGCCGCGGCCATAGTATTGGGCTGCGGTGTGGGGCTGCTGCTCAGAAGAGGCATACCGGAAAGGGTGACGGACGCGGTGATGAAGGGCATAGGGCTCTGCGTTATTTATATAGGTATGTCCGGCGCCCTGAAGGGGGAAAAGACCATCGCCATGATAATCGCAATGGCGGCGGGCGGAGCCATGGGAACTGCGCTTGACCTTAACGGCGGAATGGAGCGATTGGGCAAGCTCCTCGAGGAAAAGCTTGCAAAGGGCGGAAGCGGCCTTTCTGCGGGCTTCGTTACCGCCAGCCTCATATACTGCGTTGGCGCAATGTCGGTGGTGGGCAGCCTGCAAAGCGGCCTGACCGGCAGCTATGATATGCTCTATACAAAGTCGCTTCTGGACGGTATTTCCGCCATAGTGCTTACCGCCAGCCTTGGGATAGGGGTGGGCCTGTCGGCTGCCAGCGTGTTCGTATACCAGGGGGCCATAACGCTGCTTGCGGGGCTGCTTGCGCCCGTGCTGACGGACGCCGTGGTGGCGGAGATGACGTGCGTGGGGAGCATGCTGATATTTGCGCTGGGTTTAAACATGATAGGCGTTACGAAGATAAAGGTGATGGACTTTGTACCTGCCATATTTGTCGTTATACCCCTTTGCTATGTGCTGTGATATTAAGGCAGGTTATTGCAGGGAGTTCAGGGGAGCCTATTAATTATCGGGCGTTTTTTGCCGTTCGGGTTGTAATGGCATTGCGCTCCGTGATAAAATCGTAATCAGGAAAGAATGGCCCGGTGCGTATCAATTCATCGGGCAGCTAATATTCAAGGAGGATATTTCATGCAGTATTCACGCGAAGTGGAAGAGATGTATTGCGTCGCAAAGGGCGCAAAGCATGATCCTGCCCCCATACCCGAGGAGGGCAAATGGGTCAAGGCTAAGGAGATCAAAGACATAAGCGGCTTCACACACGGTGTGGGCTGGTGTGCGCCTCAGCAGGGAGCCTGCAAGCTTTCCCTCAATATAAAGGGCGGCGTCATTCAGGAAGCGCTGGTGGAGACCGTAGGCTGCTCCGGTATGACCCACAGCGCCGCCATGGCGGCCGAGATACTTCCCGGCAAGACCATTCTGGAGGCGCTGAACACCGACCTGGTGTGCGACGCCATA